>JAEXXR010000391.1 GCA_023405705.1 Actinomycetes bacterium | reverse complement strand
GGCGGCCCTCGCGCGAGCGGCTCCGTTTCAGCCCCCGCTACACGCTTTCCCTGCAAATGTCACACGTGCCCCACGGGGGTCCGTCACCTCCCCCCCGACCGGGGGGAAGCACCGCAATCGAGGGTGGAAGGGGGCCATAACGCGCAGAAGTATGCGCTTCGTGAGCAAGACCGCAGTTCTCTTCCCGGGGCAGGGCTCGCAGACCCCGGAGATGCGCGACCAGGTGGCCGCGCACCGCCCCGACCTGATCGAACTGGCCAACGAGGTCGTCGGCGACGACCCCTTCGCCCGCGTCGACGACGGCACGCGCTACGCGCAGCCGGCGATCTACTGCGCCTCCGTCGTCGCCTGGGAGCGGCTGGCCGCGACCGGCCTGCAGGCCGACGCGCTCGCCGGCCACTCGCTCGGCGAGGTCGCCGCGCTGGTCGCCGGCGGCGTCCTCTCCGCCGAGGACGGCCTGCGCCTCGTCGCCACCCGCGGCCGCCTGATGCAGGAGTCGGGCGAGCGCAGAGGCGACGGCTCGATGCTCGCGCTGCTGGGCACCGGCGCCGCCGAGCGCGCCGCCCAGGTCGCCGAGCCGCACGGCCTCACCGTCGCCAACGACAACGCGCCCAACCAGGTCGTGCTGTCGGGCTCCAGAGCGGCCTTCGAGGAGGCGACCGCGACGGCCAAGGGCCTCGGCCTGCGCGCCGTCCCGCTGCCGGTCACCGGCGCCTTCCACTCGCCCTACATGGCCGAGGCGGTCGGCGAGTTCCGCGCGGCGCTCGACGCGATCGACTTCGCCGCGCCGCAGATCCCCGTGATCTCCTCGATCACGACGCAGCCGTTCGACGACGTCGCGCAGCGGCTCGCCGAGGCGCTGACGATGCCGGTCCGCTGGCGCGAGACGATCGTCGCGATCAACGACGACGGCGCGACGCGCTTCGTCGAGACCGGCCCCGGCAAGGTCCTCACCGGCCTCGTGCGCCGCACCGTCTCGGGCGTCGAGGCGCTGACGGCCGAGCAGTTGGAGGGCGCGAGTGCCTGAGCAGGCCCCCACGGCGGCCGGGCTGCGCGCCCCGTCGCCGGCGCTGCCGCGCGGCGCCGCGATGCGCTCGGTCGCGGCCGTGCTGCCGGAGACGGTCGTCCACAACGACGTCGTCGCCGCCCGCATCGGCAAGAGCGACGACTGGATCTACACCCGCACCGGCATCCGCGAGCGGCGCGTCGCCGGAAGAGACGAGCGCCTCTCCGACTTCGCCGCCGCCGCCGGCAGGCTGGCGCTGGAGCGGGCCGGGATCGACGGCGCCGACCTCGATCTCGTGCTCGTCGCGACGATGACGCAGGACGAGATCACGCCGAACGCCGCGCCGCTGGTCGCCCACGCGCTCGGCGCCGAGCGGGCTGCCGCGATCGACGTCGGCGCCGCCTGCACCTCCTTCCTGTCGGCCGTCGCGCTCGCCGCCGCCCAGGTCGAGACGGGCCGCGCCGACAAGGTGCTCGTGATCGGCGCCGACTTCATCAGCCGCATCACCGACCACGACTCGAAGGCGACGGCGATGCTGTTCGCCGACGGCGCCGGCGCGGTCGTCGTGACGCCGGCCGAGTCCGAGGATCCCGACGAGGCCGGCTCGATCGGGCCGATCCTGCTGCGCGCCGACGCCGCCGAGCCGCAGATCCTCTACGCGACGCACGCGCAGGGCACGATCCAGATGGACGGCCACGCGACCTTCAAGCACGCCGTCAACAGGATGGCCGAGGTCACGCGCGACGCCGTCGCCGCGGCCGGGCTCGGCCTCGACGAGATCGAGCTGTTCGCCTACCACCAGGCCAACGGCCGCATCGTGCGCGCCGTCGGCGAGCGGCTGGAGCTCGATCCGGCCAAGGTCGTCGACTGCATTGAGAAGACGGGCAACATGTCCGCCGCCTCCATACCGTTCGCGCTCGACGCCGCCCGCAGGGACGGGCGCCTGAAGCCGGGCGCGAAGGTGCTGCTGAGCGCCTTCGGCGCCGGCTTCACCTGGGGAGGCGGCGTGATCGAATGGGGAGGAGCCGAATCCTCGCCTGGCGGCTCGGATTCGGACGGGAGAACTCGCCTGGGGGCTCGTTCTCCCAGCATGGAGGCAACGTATGAGTGACCGTATCGGCTGCGCCCTCGTCACGGGCGCCTCGCGCGGCATCGGCGCCGCGACGGCCAAGGTCCTGGCCGCCGACGGCTGGCCGGTCGGCGTCGGCTACAACAGCGGCGCGGCCGAGGCCGAGGCCGTCGTGGAGGAGATCGAGGCGGCCGGCGGTCAGGCGATCGCGCTCGGCGGCAACATCGCCGAGACGGAGGTCGTCGACGCCCACTTCTCCACCCTGGAGGAGCGCTTCGGCCCGGTGCTCGTGCTCGTCAACAACGCGGGCGTGCGGCGCGACGGGCTCTCGCCGCAGATCAAGGACGACGACTGGGACGCGGTGCTCGACACCAACCTCCGCGCCGCCTTCCGCACGACGCGGCGGGCGATCCCGAGCATGCTCAAGGCGCGCCACGGACGGATCGTCAACATCGCCTCCGTGGTCGGCCTGCGCGCCAACCCGGGCCAGGCGAACTACGCCGCCTCGAAGGCCGGTCTCGTCGGGATGACGAAGACCGTCGCCGCGGAGGTCGCCCGTCGTGGCGTGACCGTGAACGCGGTCGCGCCAGGGCTGATCGCGACCGACATGACCGCGGACCTCGACGGCGAACTCCTGAAGGTCGTGCCGGCTCGCCGGACCGGGACGCCGGAGGAGGTGGCGGCCTGCGTCCGCTTCCTCGCCTCCGACGCCGCGGGCTACGTGACCGGCGCCACGCTCACCGTCGACGGCGGCATGTCCGCCTAGATCCCCCCACACAGCAAGAGGAGACACACAGAAATGGCTGCAGCAACCCCCGAGGCCGTCGAGAGCCGCATCGTCGAGGCGCTCGCCTCCTTCGGCCCCGACATCGAGCAGGTCACCCGCACGGCGACCTTCGAGGAGCTCGACATCGACTCGCTCGACCTCGTCGAGCTGGCCCAGATCGTCGAGGACGAGTGGGGCGTCGAGCTCAAGGGCGACGACATGAAGGGCCTCAAGACGGTCGGCGACGCGATCGACCTCGTGGTGGCGCGGGCGGCCTGATGAGAAGACGCGTCGTCATCACCGGTGTGGGCGCCGTCTCCCCGCTCGGGGTCGGTGCCGAGCCGCTGCTGCGACGCTGGGCGGCGGGCGAGGTCGGCATCCAGGACGGCGAGGGCGCTTGTCGCGACTTCGTCGCCAAGGAGCTGCTCTCCATCAAGGAGGCCCGCCGCAACGACCGATTCGCCCAGATGGCGATGGTCGCCAGCGACGAGGCGCTCGCGCAGGCCGGCTGGAACGGGGAGAAGCCGTACGCCCCGGAGCGGATCGGCTGCGTCCTGGCGACCGGCATCGGCGGCCTCGAGTCGCTCGAGGGCCAGCACGACAACCTGCGGGACAAGGGCGACAAGGCCGTCTCGCCGCTGTCGGTGCCGCTGTTCATGGTCAACGCCGGCACCGCGGCGCTGTCGATGCGCCACGACCTGCGCGGGCCGACCTTCCAGGTCGGCTCGGCGTGCGCGTCGGGCGGTCACGCGATCGGCACCGCGATGCGGATGATCCAGATGGGCGACGCCGACGCGATCGTCACCGGCGGCGCCGAGGCGACGCTCACGCCGCTGGCGCGGGCGAGCTTCATGGCCGCCAGCGCGATGTCGCCGAGCGGGATCTCGCGTCCCTTCGACGCCCGCCGCGACGGCTTCGTGATGGGCGAGGGCGCCGGCGTGCTGGTGCTCGAGGACGCCGAGAAGGCCGAGGCGCGCGGGGCGAGCATCCTGGGCGAGCTGAAGGGCTACGCGACCACCTCGGACGCCTACCACATCACCGCGACGCTGCCCGAGGGCACGCATGCGTCGCGGGCGATGGACCTGGCGCTCGCGGAGGCCGGCTTCGCGCCGTCCGAGATCGACTACGTCAACGCCCACGGGACGTCGACCGAGCTCAACGACGCGGCCGAGACCGCGGCGCTGAAGCTCACCTTCGGGGACGGCGCGAAGGACGTGCCGGTCTCGTCGCTGAAGTCGTCGATCGGCCACCTGCTGGGGGCCGCCGGCGCCGTCGAGGCGATCGCGACGCTGCTCGCGCTGAACGCGCGCGTGGTGCCGCCGACCCTCGGCCTGCAAGAGCCCGACCCGGCGCTCGACCTCGACTACGTGCCGGGCAGCTCCCGGCCGCTGGAACCGCGCAACGGCACGCCGAAGGCGCTGTCGAACTCGTTCGGCTTCGGCGGCCACAACGTCGTGCTTTGTCTGGAGGGAACCACCGCATGAGCGCAGTAGCAGCACAGACCGCGACCGACGAGCGGCTCAGCCCGCACGAGCGGCTCGAGCTGCTCTGCGACGAGGGGTCCTTCGAGGCGATCCGGACGGGCGTGATGTCGCCGAAGCTCGGCGGCCGCGCCCGGCCCGGCGACGGCGTCGTCGGCGGCCTCGGCCGCGTCGACGGCCGTCCCGTCGCCGTCTACGCGCAGGACGCGCGCTTCCTCGGCGGCTCGCTCGGCGCCGCCCACGCCGACACGATCCATCGTGTGATGCAGCTGGCGGGCCGGGCGCGAGTACCGGTCGTCGGCTTCATCGAGTCCGGCGGCGCCCGCATGCAGGAGGGCACCGCGGCGCTCGGCGGCTACGGCCGCATCTTCCGCCAGAACGTCCTGCTGACCGGCGTCGTGCCGCAGATATCGATCATCGGCGGCCTCTCGGCCGGCGGCGGCTGCTACTCGCCGGCGCTGACCGACTTCGTCGTGATGACCGAGCAGGCGGCGATGTTCCTGACCGGGCCGGGCGTCGTCAGAGACGTGATGGGCGAGGACGTCACCGCCGCCGAGCTCGGCGGCCGCAAGGTGCACGAGAAGAACGGCGTGACCGATCTCGTCGCCCCCGACGACGTCGGCGCGGCGCACATGGCGCGCTCGCTGCTGTCGTACCTGCCGTCGCACGCCGGCGGCCGGCTGCCGAGAATCCTCTCGGTCGACCCTGACTACTCCGACCCCGGCGCCGCGGTCCCCGAGGACCCGCGCCAGGTCTACGACGTCCGCACCGCGCTGCGCGGCATCGTCGACGGCGGCTCGCTGATGGAGATCGCGCCGAAGTGGGCGCGCTCGATCGTCACCGCCTTCGCCCGCATCGACGGCCGCCCGGTCGGCGTGATCGCCAACCAGCCGCGCTACATGGGCGGCGTGCTCGACGTCGACTCCTCGCAGAAGGGCGCGAGATTCGTCGAGACCTGCGACCGCTACGGCATCCCGCTCGCCGTCTTCGTCGACACGCCCGGCTTCATGCCCGGCACGCGGCAGGAGCAGGCCGGCGTGATCCGCCACGGCGCCTCGCTGGTGCGCGCCTTCGCGCAGGCGACGGTGCCGCGCGTGACGGTCGTGCTGCGCAAGGCCTACGGCGGCGCGTACATCACGATGAACTCGAAGGACCTCGGCGCCGACCTGGCGTTCGCGTGGCCCAACGCCGAGCTCGGCGTGAGGGGCGCGCAGCCGGCGGTCGGCGTGCTGCACCGGCGCGAGCTGGCCGCGGCCGAGGACCCGGCCGCGCTGAGAGCCGAGCTGGCCGCCGCCTACGCCGAGGAGCACCTCGGCGCGGAG
>JAEXXR010000366.1 GCA_023405705.1 Actinomycetes bacterium | reverse complement strand
GCGCCGAGCTGCTGCGCGAGCGCTTCGCCGCGCTCGGCCTGGCGTGCGAGCTGGTCGCGCCGGAGCCGGAGCGGCCGAACCTCGTCGCGACGCTGCCCGGCAGCGGCGGCGGCCGGTCGCTGATCCTGAACGGCCACATGGACACGGTCGCGCCGGTGCGCGTCGAGACGTGGTCGATGGACGACCCGCACGCGCCCGAGCGGCGCGACGGGAAGCTCTACGGCCTCGGCGCGACCGACATGAAGAGCGGCCTCGTCTCCGCCTGGCTCGCCGTCGCCGCCCTGCGCGACGCCGGCGCCGCGTTGGCGGGCGACCTCCAGGTCCACTGCGTCGTCGGCGAGGAGCAGATGCAGCACGAGCTCGGCACGAGCGCCTGCCTGAAGGCCGGCCACACGGCCGATGCCGCGATCGTGCTCGAACCGGCCTCGACGCCGACGCCGCTCACGCCGTCGACGACCTCGGCCGGCAACTGGGTCTTCCGCGTCGCCGTCAAGGGGCGCGCGACGCATGCGGGCAACCGCGCGGCGGCCGTGCGGCCGGGCGGGGCCGGCGGGGCGATCGGCGCGAATGCGGTGGAGAAGGGCATCCTGATCGTGCAGGCGCTGCAGCAGCTCGAGGCGGAGTGGGGGCAGACGAGAGCGCATCCGGCGTTCACGCCCGGCTTCTTCACGATCAACCCCGGCGCCTTCCACGCCGACGCCGGCGCGCCGAGCCCGGCCTATCTCGCCGACCGGGCCGAGCTCGACGTGCTCGCCTGGTACCCGCCGGACGAGGATCCCGAGACCGTCAAGGCCGAGCTGATCGAGCGGATCGAGACGGCCGCCCGGCTCGACCCGTGGCTGCGCGAGCACCCGCCGGAGATCGAGTGGCTCGGCAACTGGCCGGCCGCCGCGACGCCGTGGGAGGCGCCGGTCGCCCGGGCCGTCCGGGCCGCGCACGAGCAGGTCACCGGCGACCACGTCGCCGACCCCGGCCCGGCCAACCCCTGCGGCTTCCCGGCCGTCACCGACGCCTCCTTCCTCGAGGCGGCCGGCGTCCCGGCCGTCGTCTACGGCCCCGGCGACCTCCGCGTCGCCCACGCCGCCGACGAGCACGTCTCGCTCGACGAGGTCGCCACGGCGGCCGAGGTGGTCGCGCTGACGGCGTTGGAGTGGTGCGGGGAGGAGACGCGATGACGCCCGCCCTCCCGCTCGCCGCCAACATCGGCCTCGCCGCGAAGCGGTGGCCGGAGACCGACGCGTGGGCGCAGCTGCTCGCGGATGCGGGCATCGGCCACGCGCAGTTCACCTTCGACCTGCTCGACCCGGCGGTCGTCGACGACCTCGACGCCTTCCGCCGCGTGCGCGAGCAGGCGAACGCGCGCGGGGTCGAGATCAGCTCGGCGTTCACCGGCGCCGGCACCTACGCGCAGAACATGCTCGGCCACCCCGACGCGACGCTGCGCGAGGCCGCCGAGCGCTGGTACCGCAAGGCGGTCGACGCCGCCGCGGCGCTCGGCGCCCCGGCCGTCGGCGGCCACGTCGGCGCGCTCAGCGCCCGCCAGCAGGCCGATCCGGAAGCCCGTCGAAAGGCGATCGAGCGGACGGTCGCGGCGGTGCTGCGGATCGCCGAGCACGCCGCCGCCAGAGGGGTCGGCTGCCTGCTGTGGGAGATCATGCCGGTCGCGCGGGAATACCCGGCGACGATGGACGAGACGGAGGCGCTGATGGAGCGGCTCGACCCGCTCGCCGCGACCCCGGTGCGGCTCTGCCTCGACGTCGGCCACGCCTGCCGCGACGGCGCCGACGCGACCGAGCGCGACCCGTACGCCTGGCTGGAGCGGCTCGGCAGGTGGGCGCGCAGCGTCCACCTGCAGCAGACCGACGGCCTCGCCGACCGCCACTGGCCGTTCACCGACGAGTTCAACGCGAGAGGGATCGTCGAGCCCGAGCGGGTTCTGGCGATCGTCGCGCGGCTGCCGCAGCCGGTCGTCGAGCTGGCGCTGGAGCCGATCCCCGCACCCGAGACCCCGGACGCGCAGGTCGCCGCCGGCCTGCGCGCCTCGGCCGACTTCTGGCGGCCCGCGCTGGAGCGCGCGCAAGCCGCCGCACCTGCAGCAGCACCCGCACACGACGACACGGACATCAGGAGAACCACCACATGAGCACTCTGCTCGGCATCGACGTCGGCGGGACCTTCACCGACGTGATCGCCTATGACGAGACGGAGCAGCGCGTGCTCGTCGATAAGGTCAGCTCGACGCCCGCCAACCCGGAGCAGGGCGTGATCGAGGCGATCCGCAAGCTGCGCGACGAGCGCGGCGTCGACACGGGCGCGCTCGGCGTCTTCGCCCACGGCTCGACGGTCGCGACCAACGCGCTGCTGGAGCTGAAGCTGGCGCCGACCGCGCTGATCGTCACGAAGGGCTTCCGCGACGTGCTGGAGATCGGCACGCAGAAGCGCCACGACATGTTCGACCTCGGCCTCGTCAAGCCGGCGCCGCTGATCGGCCGCGAGCTGGTCTTCGAGGCCGACGAGCGGCTCGACCGCGAGGGCGGCGTCGTCCGCCCGCTGGCGGACGAGCAGGTCGACGCGCTCGTCGAGCAGGTGCGCGAGGCCGGCGTCCGCGCCGTCGCGATCTGCCTGCTGTTCAGCTTCCAGAACGACGACCACGAGCGCCGCCTCGGCGACGCGCTGCGCGAGCGGCTGCCGGAGGTCTCGGTCGCGCTGTCGTCGGTCATCTGCCCGGAGATCAAGGAGTATCCGCGCGCCTCCACGACGGTGATCGCGGCCGCGCTGCAGCCGCTGATCGCCGACTACATCGCCGCGCTCGACGGCGGCCTCCAGCAGCAGGAGGTGAGCGCGCCGTTCTTCGTCATGCAGTCCTCCGGCGGCGTGATGTCGGCGGCGGAGGCGGCGATCAACCCGCACCGGATGATCCTGTCGGGCCCGGCCGCGGGCGTGATCGCGGCGGCCCGCCTGGCGCAGGTGCCCGAGTACGCCAACCAGATCACCTTCGACATGGGCGGGACCTCGACCGACATCTGCCTGATCGCCGACGGCAGACCGCGGCTGGAGCGCGAGAGCGACTTCGACGGCCGCCCGGTGAAGGTGCCGCAGGTCGACATCCACACGATCGGCGCGGGCGGCGGCTCGCTCGCCTGGGTCGACGCCGGCGGCCTGCTGCGCGTCGGGCCCGAGTCCGCGGGCGCCCAGCCCGGTCCGGCCTGCTACGGCCGCGGCGGCACCCGCCCGACGACGACCGACGCCCAGCTCGCGCTCGGCCGCATCGACCCGGCCGCCTTCCTCGGCGGCGAGATGGCGCTCGACGTCGAGGCCGCCCGCACCGCGATCCGCACCCACGTCGCCGAGCCGCTCGGGCTCGACGTCGACGCCGCGGCCGCCGGCATCCTCGAGATCGCCGACGCCGTGATGGCGCGCGGCGTGCGCGTCGTCTCCGTCAACCGCGGCTACGACCCGCGCGACTTCTCGCTGCTCGCCTACGGCGGCGCCGGCGCGATGCACGCGCTCAGCGTCGGCCGCCTGGTCGACGTGCCGCGCGTGCTCGTGCCGCCGTACCCGGGCGCCTTCTCCGCCTTCGGGCTCGTCAACGCCGAGCTGCGCCACGACGTCGTGCGCCCGGTCGAGCGGCCGCTCGCGGAGCTGTCGATCGCGCAGGTCGAGG
>JAEXXR010000363.1 GCA_023405705.1 Actinomycetes bacterium | reverse complement strand
CTCCGCGCCTCCGGCGCCGCCGGCCGCCGCGGGCGCCGCCATCGCGTCAGCCCTCGTGCAGGTAGTCGAAGCGGCCGCTGGTGGTCGAGCGGTCGGTCGTCCGTCTCGTGATCGACGGCAGCTCCAGCTCGAACCGCCGTGCGCGCCCCGACTCGCCGGTCGGCGACAGCAGTCTCGCCATCACGCCGTCGTTGATCGTGATCACGCGGTCGGTCGCGCCGACGAGCAGCTCCGACTCGACCAGCACGCGCGGACCGACGGTCAGCCGCGTCGCGCGGCCGTCGGTCGTGAACGAGATCGGCGCCCGCTCCAGCAGCCGGTCGCCCTCGCTCATTCTCGCCAGCTCGCCGAGCGGGCCGCCGAGGTCGCCGGAGAAGGCCTCTCCGAGCGCCTGGAACTGGCCGTCGTCGGCGTGCTCGTCGATCACGAGCGCCATGTGCAGATGTCTCGGTCTCTCCCGGTGCCCGCCGTGCTGCGAGAGACTGACGACGGTCCGTCCGGAGACGTCGAAGCCGTTGATCTCCCCGCGCTCGATCTGCCAGGCGATCAGGCCCGTGCACTCGTCCTCGTCCGGGCTCTGCTCGAACCAGCACGGGCACGGGACGTCGCAGTCGCAGGCCTCGAAGAAGCGGCCCCTCAGCTCGTACCCCATGGGCGCTGTTCTACTGGGCGGCCGCGAGCACGGTCAAGTAATTGGCGCATGAACAGCCGAAATCTGGTTGACATCGCGCCGCAGCCCGCCGTAGCGTCCTCGCCGTCAACGGCCAGCGCGGGAAGCAGGGGAGCCGGAGTGAGCAGCGGGGGCGGCGCGCGCAGAGCGCGGACGCGGAGATTGACGGTCGCGGGCCACAGAGTCCGGATCGTCGGCGACGAGTCGACGAGACCGTTCCGCGGCTTCTTCTCCGGCGACGAGCTGCCCGGCCACCACGAGGAGGACGAGCAGGCGCCGCCGGCGCGCGCGGGCAGCGTGGTCGAGCCGCCGGCCGGCATGGTCGCGATCGAGGTCGACGGCCAGCGCTTCGAGGCGCACAGAGAGCCCGCCGGCTGGTTCCACCTCCACTCGCTGCCGTTCCAGCGCTTCGACACCGTCGAGCAGGCGGCGCGGGAGATCGTCCGGCTGATCGACCTGGGGGTGCTCCGTGGGCATCCGTAAGAACCAGAACAAGCTGACGAAGGCGGAGCGCGAGCGGTTCGTCAGAGCGCTGCTGCGGATGAAGAGAGACAGAGCGCTCGACCACAGATACGACCAGTACCCGCTCGCCCACGAGATCGCGGCGCCGAGCGATCCCGACCTCAACCCGGCGCACCGCGGCCCGGCCTTCTGCGCCTGGCACCGCTACTTCCTCGCGCGCTTCGAGCAGGACCTGCAGGTCGCCGACAGACTCGAGGGCGGCGACGGGACACTCTGCCTGCCGTACTGGGACTGGACCAACGACAACGCGACCTCGCCCAACCGCCAGCGCGGGCAGATCTGGGACGACGCGTTCATGGGCGGCAACGGCGCGCCGGTCACCTCGGGGCCCTTCCGCGCCGGCGCCAACTGGAGAACGGTCAGAGACGCCGGCGACCTGGTGCGCGAGTTCGGCAGCAACAGCCCGGCGCTGCCGCGCAGAAGAGCGGTCGACCTGGCGCTCGCCGCGCACGGCTACGACGTCGAGCCGTTCTCGACCACGACCGGGATCGGCGCCGGCCTCGGCTCGCCGCCCGCGCCGAGCGGCAGCGGGGTCGTCGGCGGGTCGCTCGGCCCGGGCGTCTACCAGGTGCTGACGACCTACCTCAACGGTGCCGGCGAGACGCTGCCCTCGCCGCCGACCGCGGTCTGCCTCGGCGGCGCCTGCTCGCCGGCCAACGGCGGCACCGCGATCAGAGTGTCGTCGCCGCCGACCCCGCCGGCCGGCGGCGCGATCGGCTGGTGCGTCTACGTCAGCCCGGCCGGCGGCAGCGCCGACGACGCCAGACAGTTCGGCGGCACGGTCGCGCTCGGCACCGACACGACGATCGGGCTGGCGCCGGCCGGCAAGAGACGGCCGTCGATCAACACGACCAGCAGCTTCCGCAACCTGCTGGAGGGCTGGGAGAGCGAGAGCGGCGACGTCGACGTGCACAACCTCGGCCACGTCTGGGTCGGCGGCTCGATGCTGCCGCCGACCTCGCCCAACGACCCGGTCTTCTTCATGCACCACTGCAACATCGACCGGCTGTGGGCGCTGTGGCAGCTGCGGCATCCGGGCCAGAACTACCCGGCGGTCGTCAGAAGAGTCGGCTCGCCGGGGATACGGCCGCAGGGCCTCGACGACTTCATGCCGCCGTGGGACACCGGCCCCGAGAGAGTCACCCCGAGAGAGACGCTCAACTACAGAACGCTGGTCGTGCGCGGCAGACCGGCCGGCTACACCTACGACACCGACCCGGTCGGGCTCGTGCTCGACGTCGCCCCCTGATGGCCGGGCTCGCCGACATCGCCGCCGGCGTCCGCTGCGCGCTGGAGCCGATCGACACCGCGCTCACGAACGAGACGCAGCTCGCCGCGTTCTTCGCCGAGCTGGGCTGGGACGTGAGAGCGTCGCCGGGCGCGATGGGCGCGATCCGCGCCGCCTTCGCGATCGGCCCCGCCTTCGACGCGGCGCTCGCCGTCGCGCAGCAGCTGGAGAGCGACAGCGCGACGCCCAACCCGGCGCTCGCCGACTCGCTGCGCGAGGCGCTCGTCGGTCTGATCGACGCCTTCAAGTCGCTGTCGCAGTCGCCGCCGACCGGCGGCCTGCCGGCGCCGCTGAACACGGACGCCTTCTGGCAGGAGATAGGCGTCGCGCTCGCCGACGCGCTGCTGCTCAGACACGTCCAGCGCAACCAGCCGCTCGTCTTCGCGCTGCTGCGGCTGACCGGCCTCGCCGAGGTCACGGTCGAGACGCCGGCCGGCAGAGCGCGGATCGCCTACGAGCGCTGGAACATCCGCTGGGACCGCCTCCCGCGGATCATCAGCGACCCCGACAGACTGATCCGCGAGGTGTGGGGCTGGGGCGGCGCCTTCGACCACGCGCGGCTCGACTCGATCCTCGGCGAGACGCTGCGCACGCTGCGGATACCGGCGCGCAGAACGCCGCCGACGGCGGCGCTGCAGAGACGCTGGTACAGCCCCGACAACCCGGCGCTCGGCGCCGTCAGCACGCTGGCGGTCCCGCTGATCGCGCAGGCGAGCGACGACCTCTCCGCCTACGCCGAGCTGGGCCTCGCGCTGACGCCGATCCCGCCGAGAGGGCAGCCGAGAGCGGCGCCGGTCGGCTTCGCGCTGACGCCGCTGGCGAGAGGGTCGCTCAGATCCGGCGGCGGCTCCGCCTCCGATGCGACCGTGCGGCTGATCGTGCGCGGGGGCTTCGACCTCGACGGCGTGCTCGGCGCCGAGGTGCGGCCGGGCGGCGTCGAGCTGTTCGCCGACGCCGGCAGTGCGGTGCTCGACGCCGAGGTGCGCGTCGCCGCGCAGCCGCCGAGACCTTGGATCGTCGTCGGCGACCCGAGAGGGTTCCGGCTGGAGGCCGGCGGCGCCGAGGCCGGCGTGGGCCTGAGAGGCGCGCTCGCCGACCCGGAGGTGACGGTCCGCGTCGGCACCGGCGAGGCGCGCCAGGGCAGACCGGCGCCGAAGCTCGCGGTCGTGATCCAGACCTCCGGCGCCGACGGCTTCCTCGGCAAGCTGATCGGCTCCGAGCCGCTGCGCTTCGAGCTGGGCGGGACGGTCGTCTGGTCGTCGAGGAGCGGGCTGCACTTCGAGGGCTCCGGCGGCTTCGAGTGGACGATCCCGCTCAACCTCGACCTCGGCGTCGCGGAGATCTCGACGCTGACGCTCGCGCTCGGCGCCGGCAGCGGCGGCGTCGACGTCGGCGCGGCCGTGACCGGCAGAGCGATGCTCGGGCCACTGACCGCGGTCGTCGAGCAGTTCGGCCTGACCGTCCAGCTCAGATTCGGCGACGCCAGAGGCGACCTCGGCCCGGTCCAGGTCGGCCTCGGCTTCAAGCCGCCGAAGGGCGTCGGGCTGGCGGTCGACGCCGGCGTCGTGAAGGGCGGCGGCTACCTCTTCTTCGACCACGAGAGAGGCGAGTACGCGGGCGCGCTGGAGCTGACCTTCGCCGGCTGGCTGTCGCTGAAGGCGATCGGCCTCGTCAACACGAGAATGCCGGACGGCTCCAGAGGCTTCTCGCTGCTGATCATCATCACCGCCGAGTTCGGCAGCGGCATACAGCTCGGCTACGGCTTCACGCTGATCGGCGTCGGCGGCCTGCTCGGGCTCAACCGCACGATGAAGCTGCAGCCGCTGATGGAGGGCGTGCGGACCGGTGCGATCAACTCGGTGATGTTCCCGAGAGACATCGTCGCCAACGCGCCCCGGATCCTCAGCGACCTGCGCACGATATTCCCGCCCGAGAACGGCAGGTTCCTGATCGGGCCGATGGCGAAGCTCGGCTGGGGGACGCCGACGCTGATCTCGCTCGCGCTCGGGATCATCATCGAGATACCGGGCAACGTCGCCATAGTCGGCGTGCTGCGGATCGCGCTGCCGGCCGAGCAGGCGCCGATCGTCGTGATCCAGGTGAACTTCGCCGGCGCGATCGAGTTCGACAAGAAGCGCGTCTACTTCTTCGCCGCGCTGTTCGACTCGCGCGTCCTGTTCCTGACGATAGAGGGCGAGATAGCGGTCGTCGCCCAGTTCGGCGACGACGCGACCTTCGTGCTCAGCGTCGGCGGCTTCCACCCGCGCTTCGACCCGCCGCCGCTGCCGGTCCCGGTGCCGAGACGGATCGCCGTCAACATCCTCAACACCGACTGGGCGCGGATCCGCGTCGAGGGCTACTTCGCCGTCACCTCCAACACGGTCCAGTTCGGCGCGCGCGCCGAGGTCTACTTCGGCTTCTCGGCGATGAACGTGCAGGGCCACATCGGCTTCGACGCGCTGTTCCAGTTCTCGCCCTTCCACTTCGTCATCGAGGTGTCGGCCTCGTTCTCGGTGAAGGTCTTCGGGATAGGGCTGTTCAGCATCAGCGTGCGGATGTCGCTGGAGGGCCCGACGCCGTGGCGGGCGCGCGGCACCGGCTCGATATCGATCCTCTTCTTCGACATAGACGTCGACTTCGACGTCACCTGGGGCGAGGAGGAGGAGACGCAGCTGGAGCCGGTCGACGTGCTGCCGCTGCTCGCCGCCGAGCTGAGCAAGGCCGAGGGCTGGAAGGCGCTGCCGCCGGCGCCGAGCAGCCTGCTCGTCTCGCTGCGCAGACTCGACGCGGACAGAGCCGCCGACGCGCTCGTGCTGCACCCGCTCGGCGTGCTCCAGGTGACCCAGCGCGCGGTGCCGCTCGACCTGCGGATCGACAAGGTCGGCAACCGCAGAGCGGCCGACGCGAGACGGTTCGCCGTCGCTCCCGGCAGAGGCCTCGCCAAGCGCGGCGACGTGCGCGAGCAGTTCGCGCCCGCGCAGTTCCGCGACATGGGTGACGCGGAGAAGCTCGGCAAGCCGGCCTTCGAGCAGGAGAACGGCGGGATCGAGCTGGCGCCGGCCGGGCAGGACGTCGCCTCCGGCGCCGTCGTCAAGCGCGTCAACCGCTACGAGCTGTCGACGATCGACAGCGGCATCCCGCCGCTGCGCCGTCGCTTCCACGACCGCTTCCCGCGCTCCCTGTTCGACCACTTCGCGCGCGGCAGCGCGACCGCCCGCTCGCCGCTGTCGCACGCCGTCAAGCAGCAGCACGACCCGTTCGGCGCCGGCGACAAGATCGCCGTCGGCGACGAGGGCTGGACGGTCGCCCACCTGCAGGACAACAGCGCCGTCGGCGACGGCGCGCAGTTCGCCAGCGAGGCGCAGGCGCAGGACTTCCTCGCCGAGCACCGGGCGGCCAATCCGGGCGCGGCGGTGCACGTGATCCCGGCCTTCGAGGTGGCGGCATGACCGATCTCGGCACCTACTCGTTCCTGCCGTGGCTGCGGCACGGCATCGCCAACAGCGTCACGGGCGCCGACCTCGACAGAGGCAACACGACGCAGCGCGTGACCGTCGGCGTCGAGCTGGAGGTCAGCGGCGAGCCGGTCAGCGGGTCGAGAACGCTGAGACAGGCGGTCAGACGGGCCGTGCAGATCTTCGGTCCCGGCGACGTCGTCGGCCTCGACCGGCGCGCGATCGTGCGCGTCGAGCCGCGCGAGCTCGTCACCGCCTACGAGCCCAACTACATGCCGCACGTCGAGTTCTACGACGAGGACCTGCCGTGGCGCTACACGCCGGCCGCGCCCGACGGGTCGAGACTGCGGCTGCGGCCGTGGATCGCGCTGGTCGTGCTGGCCGACGGCGAGTTCGAGGAGCGGGCCGTCCAGGGCGCGCCGCTGCCAGCGGTCGCCGTGCTCGACGCCAGAGCGCTGCCGGCGCCGGCCGACCTGTGGGCGTGGGCGCACGTCCACGTCAACAGAGACCTGACGGCGGGCGGCAGAGAGATGCGCTCGACCGACATGGGCGCGGTGCTGCCGCGCCTGACGGCGACGCTGAGAGCGAACCCCGACCTCGCCTGCTCGCGGATCGTCTGCCCGCGGCGGCTGTCGCCGAACGTCGGCTACGAGGCGTTCGTCGTGCCGGTCTTCGAGAGCGGCCGCCTCGCCGGCCTCGGTCTCGACCCGGCGAAGGCGCCGTACGCGACCGCCTCGGCGTGGGAGGAGTACAGAGACCGCGAGCTCGGCGACCTGCTGCCGGTCTACCACCGCTGGCGCTTCCGCACCGGCGCGATGCAGGACTTCGAGTCGCTCGTGCGGCTGCTGCAGCCGCGCGCCCTGGACCCGCGCGTCGGCGTCCGCCCGCTCGACGTCCAGCGGCCCGGCTCCGGGCTGCCGGGGATCCTCAGCCCGAGCCTCGGCGGGATCCTCCAGCTCGGCGGCGCGCTGCGGATCCCCGACGTCGCGCTGGAGCCCGAGGAGCTGGCGAGACGCAGAGCGTTCGAGGCGTGGGCGAGCAGCGAGGGCAGACCGCCCCATCCCTTCCAGGTCGCGATGGCCGCGGCCGTCAACCTCGCCGACGACTACCAGCACCTGCCGGTCGGGGACGCGAACGACGCCAGCGGCCTGCTCGTCACCGAGGAGAGAGACGACCCGGTCGTGACGCTGCCGCTCTACGGCCGCTGGCACGCGCTGCAGGAGCGGCTGCTGAGAGAGCGCGACGGGACGGCGGTCCCCAACGCCGACAAGTGGCTCCACGACCTCAACCTCGACCCCCGCCACCGCACCGCGGCCGGCTTCGGGACGCGCGTCGTGCAGGAGAACCAGGAGTCCTACATGGACGCCGCCTGGAGACAGCTCGGCGACGTGCTGGCCGCCAACGCCGCGATCCGCCGCGCCCAGCTCGCCAAGCTCGCCGCTGCGACGCTCCACCGCCGCGGCGTGGTCGCGCTCGCCGCCGCCGAGCCCGGTCGCGCGCTGGCGCTGACGGCGCCGGTCCACCCGCGCG
>JAEXXR010000338.1 GCA_023405705.1 Actinomycetes bacterium | reverse complement strand
GTGCCCCAGGTGGCGTCGCCGCTGCGGGCGAGCACGCGCAGCTCGTCGTCGAGGCCGCGCGGAGCGAAGACCATGCGGTGGCGGGCGCTCGCGGCGAGGTCGCCGCCGGTCGCGCCGGAGAGCGACGCCGCGATCGCGCCGGAGCGGTCGAGCGCGTCGAAGAGGTTGACGTCGCCGCCCTCCAGCTCGATCCGCATCTGCTCGATCCCGAAGGCGCAGTCGACGAAGCCCTCCGCGACGAGCGCCTCCGTCTGCAGCAGCGTCTCCGGGTCGTTCGTCGACCACGAGCCCCAGTCGTAGGGGACGACCCGCCGCACCCGCTCGGAGACCTCGTGCACCAGCTCCTGCGGGTCGAGCCCGGCCTCGGCCAGCTCGGCGATCGTCTCGCGCACCGCGGCGGCGCGCGCACCCAGGACGGTGGAGGGCATGGAGACGAGGCTAGCCGCCCGCCCGCGCGCCGCCCACCCCCCAGCTGCGGGGGTGCGCCGAACCCCCGCGCCGCGGGATGTCCGCGGGCGCCGCGCGCGCCCACCATCGCGGTCCGAAGCCGCAATCGAAAGGACCCCGATGGAACCCGCCGCATCGAGCGCCGCACCGGCTCGCTCCGCGCCCGACCCGCGCCGTTGGCTGCTGCTGACGATCGTCGCGCTCGCCGAGCTGATGATCGTGCTCGACATCTACATCGTGAACATCGCGCTGCCCTCCGCGCAGGAGGCGCTCGCGATAACCGACGCCAACCGCCACTGGGCCGTCACCGCGTACGGCATCGCCTTCGGCGGCCTGCTGCTGCTCGGCGGCCGGATCGGCGACTACTGGGGCCGCAAGCGCACGTTCGTGCTCGCGCTGGTCGGCTTCGGCGCCGCCTCCGCGCTCGGCGGCGCGGCGGGCACGCAGGAGCTGCTGTTCGCCGCCCGCGCGCTGCAGGGCGCCTTCGCCGCGCTGATGGCGCCGGCGATCCTGTCGCTGCTGACGGTCGCCTTCACCGACCCGCGCGAGCGCGCCAAGGCGTTCGGCGTCTGGGGCGCTGTCGCGGGCTCCGGCAGCGCGGTCGGCCTGCTCCTCGGCGGCCTCTTCACCGAGCTCGCGTCGTGGCGCTGGACGCTGCTCGTCAACGTCCCGATCGCGCTCGGCCTCGCCGCCGCCGGCTGGGCGTACGTGCGCGAGAGCCGCGCCGAGGGCGACACCCGCTACGACCTCGCGGGCGCGCTCACCTCGACGGCCGGCGTGACCGCCCTCGTCTACGGCTTCACGCGCGCCGAGAGCGACGGCTGGGGCGGGCCGGCGACGGTCGCGCTGCTGGCCGGCGGCACGGCGCTGATCGCGCTCTTCCTCCTGATCGAGTGGCGCTCGTCGCACCCGCTGCTGCCGCTGCGCGTGCTCGCCGGCCGCACCCGCGGCGGCTCCTTCGCCGCGAACGCGCTGTTCGCCGCGGCGCTGATGTCCTACGGCGTCTTCCTCGTCTACTACCTGCAGGGCAGCCGCGGCTTCTCGGCGCTGGAGTCCGGCCTGGCGATCCTGCCGCTGGCGGTCGCCGCGGTCGCCGCCGTCTCGCTCGGCACGCGCCTGCTCCGCTCGATCGGGCCGCGCGGCGTGACCGCGAGCGGCTTCGCGATCGGCGCCGCCGGCCTCGGGCTGCTGGCGACGATCGGCCCGAGCACGAGCTACGCCGCGATCGTCCTGCCGGGGCTCGTGCTGCTCGGGGTCGGCGCCGGCTTCGCCTTCCCCGTGATCGCCAACACCGCGCTCGTCGGCGTCGCGCCGCACGACGCGGGCGCGGCGAGCGGGATGGTCAACGTCTCGCAGCAGATCGGCGGTGCGCTGTCGCTCGCGCTGCTGAACACGATCGCCGCGGGCGTCGCGGAGGGTCGCGTCGAGCGCGACGGCGCGGGCGCGCTCGCGGAGGGCCTGATCGACGGCTACGGCGTCGCGCTCGGCATCGCCGGAGGCGTGATGCTGCTCGGCGCAGTCGTCTGCTGGCTGACGATCCCGCGCGACCTGGAGGTCGGCGAGGGCGTGGAGGAGATCGAGGCCGCGCCGCCAGAGACCGAGCCGGCCGTCCCGGCGCACGCCGCGTGACCGGTACGGGCCATCCGCGGCCATCGCGGCCGGCTCGGCCGCGCGGGCAGGTGCGCGCTCGCCCCGCCGGCGACCCGGTAGGCTCGTCCGCGATGTCCGCCGGCTCTTACTGCGCCCCGTACTTCCTCCGGCTTCGTCGTCGCTGACGGCGAAGCTCCGCTGAGGCGCTGACCGAGCGCCCCGCCTGAGCGCGGTCCCTCACGGGACCGCGTCCCCTCACGGCTGCTTCGCCGTCGCCGGACGCCCTCGCGGCGTCCGCCCATTGCCCGCGCCCGGACCGGGACGACGACCGCGCGTCCCGTCCGGGCGCTCCTGCGCACCCGCGACGAAGGAGCCTTCAGATGCCGCGAAGCCGGCCGTCCCGTTCCGGCCCGAACCCGTCGGGCGTCCACCACCTGCACTGTCCCGCCACGCTGCGCGCGCTCGTGCGCGGCGCCGGCGTCGGTCGCGGCGACCTGGTCCACGACCTCGGCGCCGGACCGGGCACGATCACCGCCGCGCTCGCGCGGAC
>JAEXXR010000284.1 GCA_023405705.1 Actinomycetes bacterium | reverse complement strand
GCGCCGAGGAGCAGGCGGTCGTCGCGATGGTGCGCGACTACGCGACCGCCGAGCTCGCGCCGCGCGCCGCGCGCGCCGAGGCCGACGGCGCCTTCCCGCGCGAGGCGTTCCGCGAGCTGGGGCGGCTCGGCCTCCTCGGCATGCCGTACGCGGAGGAGCTCGGCGGGGGCGGACAGTCCTACGAGCTGTATCTGCAGGCGCTGGAGGAGCTGGCATCCGCATGGGCGAGCGTCGCCGTCGGGGTCAGCGTCCACGTGATGTCCTGCCTGCCGCTCGCGACCGCCGGCAGCGCCGAGCAGCGCGAGCGGTGGCTGCCGCAGCTGCTCGGCGGCGAGCTGCTCGGCGCCTACTGCCTGTCGGAGGCGCACGCCGGCTCCGACCCGGCGGCGATGCGTGCGCGCGCGGTCCGCGACGGCGAGGGCTACCGGCTCAACGGCGCGAAGGCGTGGGTCACGCACGGCGGCGAGGCGGATTTCTACACGCTCTTCGCGCGCACGGGCGAGCATCGCACGCGCGGGATCAGCTGCTTCCTCGTCCCCGGCGACGCGGCGGGGCTGAGCGCCCAGCCGCCGGAGCACAAGATGGGGCTGACCGGCTCGCGCACCTCGACCGTCGACTGCGACGACGTGGTCGTCGAGGAGCGACGGCGCGTCGGCGCGGAGGGGGACGGCCTCGCGATCGCGCTGTCGGCGCTCGACAGCGGCCGGCTCGGGATCGCCGCCGTCGCCGTCGGCGTCGCGCAGGCGGCGCTCGACCACAGCGTCGCGTACGCGCGCGAGCGCGAGACCTTCGGCCAGCCGATCATCCGCCACCAGGGGGTCGCGTTCCTGCTCGCCGACATGGCGGCCGCGGTCGAGTCGGCGCGCGCGACGACGCTGGCGGCGGCCCGGCGGCGCGACCGCGGGCTGCCGTACTCGCGGCAGGCGTCGATCGCCAAGCTGGTCGCGACCGACGCCGCGATGCGCGTCACGACCGACGCGGTGCAGGTGCTCGGCGGCGCCGGCTACACGCGCGAGTTCCCGGTCGAGCGGCTGATGCGGGAGGCGAAGGTGATGCAGATCTTCGAAGGCACGAACCAGATCCAGCGCATGGTGATCGGGCGGCAGCTCGATGCCGCCGGCGCCGGCGGCAGCTAGACACACGGGCGTGGAGGAGCGTCAATGAGAGCCGGTCTCGATGCAGCACAGTTCGCCCGCTACCGACAGCCCGCGGAGCTGCTGGAGGAGTGGCGGCGCGTCGGATACCACACCGACGCGCTCGTCGGCCCGTCGCTGTTCGCGCGGCTGCTGCAGACGCCGGGGCGCGTCGCGGTCGTCGACGGCGGGCGGCGGATCACCTGCGGCGAGCTGGCCGCGCAGGCCGGGGCGCTCGCGTCGGCCTTCGCGGCCGCCGGCGTCGGCCGCGGCGACGTCGTCTCGTGGCAGGTGCCGAACTGGTGGGAGGCGCTCGTCGTCGCGCTGGCGACGTGGCGGATCGGCGCCGTCAACAACCCGGTGCTGATGATCTACCGCGAGCACGAGCTGAAGCAGATCTTCGGCGACCTGCGGCCGGCGGTCGTCGTCGCGCCGCCTCACTTCCGCCGCTGCGAGCACCAGCAGCTCGCGGACGCCGTGCTGGAGCGGCTCGGGCACACCCCGAGGCTGCGCGTCGGCGTGCGCGGCGGCGACGCCCGCTGGCTGGCGCTCGAGGACCTGCTCGGCGGCGCGCCGGCGCCGTTCGCGACCGGCGTCGCTCCGGGGGACCCGTGCGTCGTCGCCTACACCTCGGGCACGACCGCCGGGGCGAAGGGCGTCGTCGTCGACCACCGCGGGCTGGTCGCCGAGACCCGCCAGATGCGCGACGTGTGGGGCCTCGCATGGCAGGACCGCACCTTCATGCCGGCGCCGCTCGCGCACCTGACCGGCCTCACCGTCGGCCTGACGGTGCCGCTCAGCGCCGGCGCCTCGGTCGCGCTGATGGACGTCTGGGACCCGGAGGCCGCCGTCCCGCTGATCGAGCGCGAGCAGTGCGTGCTGTCGTCGGGGACCCCGACCTTCCTGGAGGAGATCGTCAGCCAGTACGAGGGCCGCGGCGAGCGCACGAGCGCGCTGCGCCAGTACTCGGTCGGCGGCGCCGCCGTCCCGCCGAGCCTGATCGAGCGGGCCGAGGCGGTCGGCGTCGGCGCCTTCCGCTGCTACGGCATGACCGAGCACCTGAGCGCGACGATCCCCAACGGCGGGATGCCGATCGAGGTGCGGCGCGACACCGACGGGCCGGTCGCGCCCGGCACCGAGATCAGCTGCGTCGACGAGGCGGGAAACGTGCTGGCGCCGGGCGTGCCCGGCGAGATCCGCGTGCGCGGTCCGGAGCGGATGCTCGCCTACGTCGGCGAGCGGGACAACGACGGCGTGCTCGACCCGGTCGAGGGCTGGTTCTCGACCGGCGACATCGGCGCCGTCGACGGCGACGGCTGCCTGCGGATCATGGGCCGCATCAAGGACATCATCAACCGCGGCGGCGAGAAGTTCTCGGCGCGCGAGATGGAGGACGCGATCTGCCGCCACCCCGCGGTGCGCCAGGCGGCGGTCGTGCCGATCCCCGACGCCCGCTACGGCGAGGTGCCGGTCGCCTTCGTCGTGCTCGCCGACGGCTCCGAGCTGCCCGCCGAGAGCGCGCTGGCCGAGTTCGTCCAGGCGCAGGGGCTGGCGAAGCAGAAGACGCCGACCGGCTGGACGCGGATCGACGCGCTGCCGACGACGCCGTTCGGCAAGGTCAAGAAGCACGAGCTGATCGCCCGACATACCGAGGCCGGGGCCGGAGCGCCGTCGTGAGCGGCTTCCTCGGCTTCGAGCCCGGCGAGCCGCTCGTCGTCACCGGCGCCGGCAGCGGCATCGGCCGCGCGCTGGCGCGGCAGGCGGCGGCCGCCGGCCTCGCGGTCGCCGCC
>JAEXXR010000280.1 GCA_023405705.1 Actinomycetes bacterium | reverse complement strand
GTGCCGGCCCACGCGCCGGCGGGGGCGGCGTTCTGGACCGGCTCGCGCGCGTCGAGGTCGACGCCGACGACCTCCAGGGTCCCGGCGTCGCAGTCGAGCGCGATCAGGTCGCCGTCGCGCAGGCGCGCGAGCGGGCCGCCGTCCTTCGCCTCCGGCGTGCAGTGGATCGCGGCCGGGACCTTGCCGGAGGCGCCCGACATGCGGCCGTCGGTGACGATCGCGACGGCGTGGCCGCGGTCCTGCAGGATGCCGAGGACGGGGGTGAGCTTGTGCAGCTCCGGCATCCCGTTGGCGCGCGGGCCCTGGAAGCGGATGACGGCGACGAGGTCGCCGTCGAGCTGGCCGGCGTCGAAGGCGGCGAGCAGGTGGGCCTGGTCGTCGAAGACCCGTGCGGGCGCGCGCACGACGCGATGCTGCGGCGCGACCGCGGAGGTCTTCACGACCGCGTGGCCGAGCGAGCCGGTGAGGAGGCGCAGGCCGCCGTCGGGGGAGAAGGGGTCTTGTGCGCTGCGCAGGACCGAGCGGTCGCGGGTGCCGGCTCTGAGTGGCTCCCAGCGCAGCGCGCCGCTGTCGGGGTCGAGCGAGGGCCGCTCGCGGTAGCGGTCGAGCCCGGGGCCGGCGACGGTGCGGACGTCGGCGTGGGCGAGGCCGTGGTCGAGCAGCTCGGCGATCAGGTGGGCGGTGCCGCCGGCGGCGTGGAAGTCGTTGACGTCGGCCGAGCCGTTCGGGTAGATGCGGGCGAGCAGCGGGACGACGCGCGACAGCTCGTCGAAGTCGCCCCACTCCAGCCGGATCCCGGCGGCGGCCGCCATCGCGACGAGGTGGAGCGTGTGGTTGGTCGAGCCGCCGGTGGCGAGCAGCGCGACGACGCCGTTGACGACCGTCCGCTCGTCGACGATCCGGCCGAAGGGCGCGTGGTCGTCCGCGCCGGTCGCGGCCGCCTGCGCCAGCTCGACCGCGCGGCGGCCGGCGGCCTCCGTGAGCGCTCTGCGCAGGGCGGTGCCGGGGTTGACGAAGGCCGAGCCGGGGAGCTGCAGCCCCATCGCCTCGACGACGAGCTGGTTGGAGTTGGCGGTGCCGAAGAAGGTGCAGGTGCCGGGCGAGTGGTAGGCGCCGACCTCGACGTCGAGCAGCTCCTCTCTGGTCGCCTTGCCCTCGGCGTGGAGCTGCCGGACGCGGCTCTTCTCGCTGTTGCTGACGCCGGAGGCCATCGGCCCGGCGGGGACCAGGAGGGTCGGCAGGTGCCCGAAGGAGAGCGCGCCGATCACCAGGCCGGGGACGATCTTGTCGCAGACGCCGAGCATCAGCGCGCCGTCGAACATGTCGTGCGCGAGCGCGACCGCGGTCGACATCGCGATCACGTCGCGGCTGAACAGCGACAGCTCCATCCCCGCGCGCCCCTGCGTGATCCCGTCGCACATCGCCGGCACCCCGCCCGCGAACTGCCCCACGCCGCCGGCGGTCCCGATCGCCCGCTTCAGCGTCTGCGGGTAGGTCAGGTACGGCTGGTGGGCGGAGAGCATGTCGTTGTAGGACGAGACGATCGCGACGTTCGGCCGCGGCGAGCCGCGCAGCAGCGCCTTCTCCTCCGGCGAGCAGGCGGCGATCCCGTGCGCGAAGTTCGCGCACCCGAGCGCGTCGCGCGCCGGACCGGCCGCCGCGGCGGCGTCAAGGCGTTCGAGATACGCGCCGCGCGTCTCTTCCGAGCGCGCAGCGATCCGCCGCGTGACCGCGGCGACAGTGGGATGGAGCGACGGCATGCTCCTTAATATGCCGACGACTACGCAAAAGTCAACGGTACGTTGGCAGAAGCTTCACAACTGCCCGGCGGGGCGGGCATTTGTGCCCGCTCCGACGGCCAGCAGTCACGCGGCGCCCCGGCCGGCTATCATTCCCGCTCCGCAAGCGCGAGCGCCCGTAGCTCAGCTGGATAGAGCGTCGGTCTACGGAACCGAAGGTCAGAGGTTCGAATCCTCTCGGGCGCGCTAGCGAAAGACCCCGCCACGGCGGGGTCTTTGTCATTCTGGGGCGTAGGCTTGCTGGCATGAGCACGCAGTGGATCACGGACGACGTACTGCGCGACGTCACGCGCGATCTGCGTGAGCGCTACGGCTTCGACGACGCGGACCTGCGCCTCCTCGGCGCCAAGCTCGCCGACGACCCGCACGCCGTCCGCCGCGCGGAGAACCGCGCGTTCGCCGAGCGCTTCGTCGGCGAACACCGCGAGACGTTCGAGCGGCTCGCCAGGTAGTCCCGTATCTGGAGCCCGCGCCGGCCTCGGCCTATTTGTGCAGACGGCGTCTGCACATTTCGCGGGCCTCGCGGCCGCGCGTTGGTCGCCTCAACGCCCGGCGCGGGCGTCGTGCACTTCTCTGACGGCGATCTCGAGCGCCTCTTCCTCGGAGAGGTCGAAGCGCGCGCGGACCCGCCGTACAGTCCCCAGGCCGATGGCGCGCACGACCATCTCCTCGATCAGCTCGCGGTCATCCTTGCCGGGCTCCTCGGCACGCAGCTCCTCGAGCAGCGCGGTGTCGATCTCGACTCTGGTCGTGGGCGGCTTGCTCATGCGATCGACGTGCTCGTGCGAACCCGCAGCTCCGCGGGGATCGTCTGGCAGGGGTCCGGCGCCTGGTCCTGCAGGCGTTCGACGAGCAGGCGGACCGCGGCGGCGCCGCGGCGGTCGGGGTGGAGGTCGAGGGCGGTGATCGCCGGGTCGCCGTAGCGGGTCTCGGGGCTGTCGATGCCGCTGGCGACCAGCAGGTCCCCGGGTATCGAGAGGTTCAGGGCGCGGGCGGCGTGGACGACGCCGGCGGCATGGCGTTCGGCGAGCGCGACGATCGCGTCGGGGCGGTCCGGGCCGCGCAGCAGCGCGGTCGCCTGCTCGCGGGCGCTGTGCTCGAGGTCGTGGAGGCTGGTGCGGGCGAGGAGCGGCTCCGCTCCGTGGGCGTCGCACCATGCCCGATACGCGGCGACGGAGTCGGCCGTCCAGCCGCGGTCGGCGTCTGCGTCGGCGGCGAGCAGCGCGATCCGCTGCGCGCCGGCGGCGCTGAGGTGGTCGAGCAGCGCCTCGGTCGCCTCGCGGTTGTCGCCGGCGACCCACCACCGCTGGCCCGATCGCGCGGGGTCGCGCTCGATCGTCACCACCGGCACGCCCTGCGCCGCGAAGAGGTCGATGCGGGGGTCTTCGGCGACCGGGTCGCAGATCACGACGCCGTCGACCTCGAGCCGGCGCAGGTCCTCCTGCCGCTCGACGGTCGGCGCGAGCAGCAGCGCGTGGTCGAGCGCGAACGCCTCGCTCGCGGCCGCCGTCGCCACGACCATGTAGTAGCTGAGGCTGAGCATCTCGCGGTCGGTCGCCCCGTAGCTCGGCATCAGCAGCGCGATCGTCGCGGTGCGCGCGCCGCGCAGCGCCCGCGCGCTGCGGCTGGCGCGGTAGCCGAGACGCTCCGCCTCCGCGAGCACCCGTGCGCGGGTCGTGGGGTCGACCTCGCCCTTGCCGTTGACCGCGTGCGAGACGGTCTTGACGGAGACCCCGGCAGCCGCCGCGACGTCGCGGATCGTGGCCCGTCGGGGGGGAGCTGAGTCGGCCATCGCCCCACACGATAGTCGCCGGACGACCGCCTGCGGCGCGCCCGCGGTCTTGCTGCCGAAAACGTTTACTGCTACGTTGCCGGCGTGTCTTCCACCGCTCCCCGCGCCGCGGATCTGGTGATCCGCGGGGCGCGAATCCGCACGCTCTCACCCGCTCTGCCGTTCGCCTCGGCCGTCGCGATCCGCGACGGCAGCGTCGTCGCCGTCGGCGACGACGCCGCGGTCGCCGACCGCGT
>JAEXXR010000271.1 GCA_023405705.1 Actinomycetes bacterium | reverse complement strand
TGACGGCGTTGTTCGCGGAGCGGCGGCCGGAGGCGGTCGAGGCGATCCGGGGCGCGGCGGACGAGCTGCGCTCAGAGCTGGCGGGCGAGACGGTGACGTTCGTCGTCAATCGCAACATCAACATCTCGAATGTCTGCACGGTTGGGTGTGCGTTCTGCGGGTTCGGGCAGGGGAAGCGCTCGCCGGATGCGTATGAGCACTCCGAGGAGGAGTTCGTCGCGCGGGTGCGGGATGCGGTGGCGTATGGGGCGAGTGAGCTGTGCATCCAGTCGGGGATCCATCCGGAGTGGGATTTCGAGGAGTACCTGCGCTGGCTGCGGGTCGCCAAGGCCACGGCTCCGCACCTCCACCTCCACGCGTACTCGCCGATGGAGATCGCGCACATGCAGGACATCAGCGGCGGCCTGCCGCTGAGCGAGATCTTCGCGCGGCTGAAGGAAGCGGGTCTCGGTTCGACGCCGGGCACCGCGGCGGAGGTGCTGCACGACGGGGTGCGTGAGCGGATCTCGCCGAACAAGCTGCCGGTCGCGCGCTGGGTCGAGGTGATCGAGGCGAGCCACGCTGCCGGGCTGCGCTCGACCTCCACGGTGATGTTCGGTCATATCGAGGAGCCGTGGGAGCTGGCCGAGCACATGCGCGTCATCCGCGCTCTCCAGGAGCGCACCGGCGGGATCACCGAGTTCGTGCCGTTGTCGTTCATCCCCTTCCAGACGCTGCTGGGCCGCACCCACGGGGTCGCGGAGATCGAGGCCGACGACAACCTCAAGCACACCGCCGTCTTCCGCCTCGCCCTCGGCCGCACCATCACCAACGTCCAGGCCTCCTGGGTGAAAATGGGCCTGCCCGCCGCCACCGAGGCGCTGCGCTGGGGCGTCAACGACCTCGGCGGCACGCTCATGGAAGAGAGCATCAGCCGCCTCGCCGGCTCCCAGCACGGCACCAAGCTCGACCCCGACCAGCTCGTCGCCGCCGCGCACGAGGCCGGACGCCCCGCAGCGGAGCGCACCACCCTCTACGAGATCCGCCGCCGCTGGGAGATCGGGCAGCTGCCGGCGCCGGCCGCCGCCGTCTGACCGTCGTGCTCCCCCAACCGGGGGGAAACGACATTGGCCGGGTTGCCAGCGCCCGGATCGGGGAGGAAGCTCGAAGCCATGTCGTGCGAGACCGCGCATTTCAGGCCGGCCGATCAGGGCGTCCTCGTCGCCGCCGCGCTCTCCTGCCCGGTCTGCCTCTCCTCGGCCGTCGAGTGGTCGCTCGACGGCGGGCGCTACGATCGTCGGGCATCGTGCGCCTGCACGGCCTGCGGTCACGAACGTGACGTGTTCCTCACGCCAGAGCAGGCGCTCCGCCTGTCGCTGCACCGGACATGTCCGCTCGACCTGACGTTCCACGCGCCCGACCTGCTGACCGCCCTCTGAGCGGCGAGGCACCCCTGCCGCCGCGGCCATCCCACGAGCCGAGCCTGTTCGCGGGCGTCGAGCCGCTGGAGGTCTTCGTCGACCTGCTCTCCGAGATCGAGTCGGACACGACCTCGAGCGAGTTCTACCACCGCATCTGCGAGGCGATCTGCCGCCTCACGACGATGCGCCGCGCCGCGATCTTCCTCTACGACGCGGGCCGGATGCGGGTCCGCGCGGTCGGCTCGCACGGGATCTCCTTCACGCGCCTGGCGAAGCTGCGCCCGACGCTGCACGACGCGCCGATCGCCCAGCGGGCGCTGCTGGAGGATCGCGTGATCGTCAGCAGCTCGGCCGACATCGACAGAGAGGTCCCGCCCGACTACGCGCAGCTGCTCGGGATCACCTCGCTCGTCTGCACGCCGCTGGCGGCCGCCGGCCACCGCTACGGCGTGATCGTCGCCGATCGCGGCGCCGGCGACTTCGAGCTGGGCGACGGCGAGCGCCACCTGATGTGGACGCTCGGCAAGACCGCCGCGCTCGCCGCGACCGCGCGCAACGCGACCCGCCAGCAGGAGCGGACCCGCCGCCTCGGCGAGCGGATCGACCTCGCGCGCGAGATCCACGAGCGCGTGATGCAGCGGCTGTTCGGCGTCTCGCTCGTGCTCAGCGCGCAGACCGACCTGACGCCCGAGCTGCGCGAGCGCTGCCGCACCGAGATGGGGGAGGCGCTCGCCGACCTGCGCTCGGCGCTGGAGCGGCCGCTGGCGCCGATGGCGTACGAGACCGGCACCACCCTGCGCGCCGAGCTCGACCGCCACGCGCGCGAGAGCCAGCTGCCGATCGTGTTGCGCTGGGAGGAGGGCCTGCAGGTGCCGCGCAAGCTGGAGGGCCTGGCGCAGTCGGTCCTCGGCGAGGCGCTGCGCAACGTGCGCAAGCACGCCGACCCCTCGCGCGTCTCGGTCGCGGTCGCGCGCGACGAGGACACCTTCACGCTGGAGGTCCGCAACGACGGCGTCAGCGGCGAGCGCCCGGCCGCCGGCAGCGGCGGCATGGGCCTGCGGCTCGCCGCCTTCGAGGCGCTCCAGCACAACGGCTTCGTCGAGTTCGGACCGGAGAAGGGCGCGACGCCGCCCGGCTGGCGCGTCCGCCTCGTCGTCCCGATCCAGCCTGACCAGACGGAGGACGCATGAACGCAGGAGGCCTGCCGGCGGGAGTCGAGTCGGAGCGACGGCTGCGAGTGCTCGTCGTCGACGACCACGACGTCGTCCACTGGGGCTTCCGGCTGCTGCTCGGCGAGCAGTCGTGGGTCGAGCGCTGCGTCGCCGCCAGAAACGCCGGCGAGGCGCTTGAGCTGACGAAGCGCTACCGCCCGCACGTCGCGCTCGTCGACCTGTTCGTCGGCGACGAGTCCGGCGCCGACATCTGCGAGTCGATCCGCTCCTCCTCGCCCGAGACGCGCGTGCTGCTGATCTCCGGCGCCGGCAGGATCTCGCCGCACGCCGCGAAGGCCGCCGGCGCCTCCGGCTTCGTCTCCAAGGACTGGGGCGCCCACGACGTCGCGATGGCCGTCCGCATGGTCGGCCTCGGCATGACGATGTTCCCGCCGCAGGCCGAGCAGCCCTCGACGCTGCTGTCCGAGCGCGAGCGCGAGGTGCTCGACCTGATCGCGACCGGCTCGACCAACCGCGAGATCGCCGAGCAGCTCTACCTCTCGCCGCACACGGTCAAGGAGCACACGAGCGCGCTCTACCGCAAGCTGAAGGCGCGCAACCGGGCCGAGGCGGTCCAGCGCGCGCAGCGCATCGGCCTGCTCGGGTAGCGCCCGCGCGGCGCGCCGCGCCGGGGCGTCCGAGCGGGGACGCGCCGCC
>JAEXXR010000264.1 GCA_023405705.1 Actinomycetes bacterium | reverse complement strand
GCGTCACGTCCTCGCCGACGGCGGCGCGCACGAGGTGCGGGCCGGCGAGCGCCATCGAGCCGCGGCCCTTGACCATCGGGACGAAGTCGGCGAGGCCGGGGATGTAGGCGGTGCCGGCGGCGCACGGGCCCATCAGCGCCGCGACCTGCGGGATCACGCCGCTCATCACGACCTCTTCGCGGAAGAGGTGGCCCGAGCCGGCGAACAGCGAGCCGACCGCCTCCTGGATCCGCGCACCGGCCGAGTCGAGCAGCCACACGAACGGGATCCGCTTGCTCAGCGCCAGCTCGCGCAGCCGCGTCACCTTGATCTCGCCGGTCATGCCCATCGAGCCGGCCATGACGGTGAAGTCGTAGGCGCAGACGGCGACCATGCGGCCGTCGACCTTGCCGTAGCCGGTGATGACGCCGTCGGCCGGCGCCTCCTTGCCCTCCAGCGCGCGGACCGAGTAGTGGATGCCGGCGTGGACGCCCAGCTCCGTGAAGGTCCCCTCGTCGATCAGCAGCGCGAGGCGCTCGCGCGCCGTCAGCTTGCCCTGCTCGTGCTGCCTGGCGATCTTCGCCTCCCCGCCGCCGAGCGCGGCGATCGCGCGGCGCTCGTGCAGCTCCTCGACCAGCGGCCGGAGGATGCTCGGGGGATTGGTCACCGACCCGTCCACTGCGGCTCCCGTCTCTCGAAGAAGGCTCTGACGCCCTCCTGGATGTCCTCGGTCGCGAAGGCGAGCGCGAGCTGCGCGCGCAGGAAGTCGAGCGCCTCCTCGAAGGCCATGTCCTGCTGGCGGTACATCGCGTCCTTGCCCATCCGCATCAGCACCGGCGTCTTCTTCGCCAGCTTCTGCGCCCAGTCGGCGACGAAGCCGTCGAACTCGTCCGCCGCCACGATGCGGTTGACGATCCCGATCCGCTCGGCCTCGTGCGCGTCGATCTGCTCGCCCAGCAGCAGCAGCTCGTTCGTCTTCTTGCGCCCGACGTTGCGGTAGATCAGCGCCATGATCATGAAGGGGAAGACGCCGACGTTGATCTCCGGCGTGCCGAAGCGGACCCCCTCCTTCGCGACGATCAGGTCGCAGGCGAGCGCCAGCCCGAGCGCGCCGGCCAACACGTGGCCGTTGGCGGCGCAGACGGTCGGCTTGCCGAGCTGGCCGATCAGCTCGAACAGCCGCGGGAAGCGGCCGATCGCGGCATGCTTGTGGACGAGCGGGACGTCGGCCGCGAAGCCGCCGAGGTTGCCGCCGGCCGAGAAGACCCTGTCGTGCGTCGAGGTCAGCACGACGACGCGCACGGCGTCGTCGTCGCGTGCGGCCTCGAACGCCGCGATCAGGTCGTCGAGCAGCTCGTCGGAGAGGGCGTTGCGGCTGTCAGGCTGATCGAGCGCGATCGTCGCCACGCCGTCGGCGACGTCGCAGCGGAGGGTGGCGTAGGACACGCGGCCTTCCTGTGGGAAGTAGGACGTTTCACTTCCAACTCTGCCGGCCCGCGCCCGAATGGTCAAGCGGGAGCGGGCGCGGCTGCTCGGCGCGGCCGACCTGCCCATCGGCTCGGCCTTCGCGCCGACGGGTGCAGCGGCCGCGAGGGTCCCCCAGCATGTCCGGGGCCGGGTGGCCCGTCGGCGGAAGTGAGCGTTTGGGTGACAGCGAGGGTTTCGCCGTATGCATGGCGCGGGAACGGTCGGCTTCGGTCGCTTTGGGTCCCTATGGCGAGGCGGCCGTCGTTCGTCCCACGACTCACCAGGAGGTACCTCCGTTGGAGGCAGGAATCAGCACGCGCGGTCGCGCGATCGTCCTCGCGCTCGTCGCCGTGCTCGCGAGCAGCCTGCTGCTCGCCGGTGCCCAGGCTGCCGGCGCCGCATCCCCGCAGCTGCTCGCACCCGGCAACGGCAAGGTCCTCGCCAGAGGCTCCCAGCCCGTCTTCAAGGCCCGCGACACCGACCCGAACTCGCGCAAGTACAGCGTCTACATCACGATCTCGAGATCGAAGAAGCGCGACAAGCGCGGTGACCTCAAGCGCACGAAGGTCGGCACCTTCTCGAGCATGAGACGGTCGGGCAAGTACGGCTTCACCTGGAAGCCCGAGGCGTACACGTTCCCCACCTGGTTCATGCAGGCGCCCGGCAAGTACTACTGGCAGGTCTTCCACATCGACTGCCGCGTCAGAGGCTGCCACGTGCACAGCAAGATCCGCTCCTTCACGGTGCGCTGAGTCCCCGGACTCCCTGACGCGCGCACAGCGCTTCAGCGGCCCGGGCGCCCTCGCGGCGACCGGGCCGCTTGCGTTTCGGGGGCCGTTGGTGGGAGGATCGGCGCAGTCGAAAGTAGGAAGTCCTACTGTTCACTTTCCTGCCGAGCCCAGCCAGAGGAGAGACGTCCGCATGTCCACCGCCGCCGACGTGTTGAAGCCGGATTTCGGAGCCCAGCGCAAGCACTTCATCTTCACCGAGGAGCACGAGCGCCTCCGCGAGTCGCTGCGCCGCTTCGTCACCAAGGAGCTCGCGCCCCACGCCGAGGAGTGGGAGGAGACGACCTTCCCCGACTCCGTCATCCAGCGGATGGGCGAGCTCGGCTTCCTCGGCCTCTCGGTCCCCGAGGAGTACGGCGGACAGGGCGGCGACTACTACGCCAACCTCGTGCTCGCCGAGGAGCTGGCAGGCGCGCAGAGCGGCGGACTGGCGATGGGCGTCGCCGTCCACACCGACATGGCGACCCCGCCGATCCTCGCCTTCGGCACCGAGGAGCAGAAGCAGCAGTACCTCGCGCCCGCGATGCGCGGCCAGAAGATCGCCTGCATCGGCATAACGGAGCCCGACGCCGGCTCCGACGTCGCCGGCATCAAGACGCGCGCCGTCAAGGACGGCGACGAGTGGGTCATCAACGGCTCCAAGACCTACATCACCAACGGTCACCGCGCCGACTTCATCGTGCTGATGACGAAGACCGGCGACGAGGCCGCCGGCTACGAGGGCTTCACCGTCTTCATCGTCGACATGGACGCGCCGGGCGTGATCCGCGAGCAGAAGCTCGAGAAGCTCGGCATGCACGCCTCCGACACCGCGCTGCTCGCCTTCCAGGACGTGCGCGTCCCCGACAGCGCCGTGCTCGGCGAGGTCGGCAAGGGCTTCTACCACATCATGTGGGAGCTCCAGGGCGAGCGCCTGATCGGCGCCGCCGGCTGCGTCGCCGGCGCCCAGTTCGCCTTCGACAAGACGCTCCAGTACGCGCTGGAGCGGACCGCCTTCGGCCGCCAGATCGGCAAGTTCCAGGTCACGCGCCACAAGTTCGCCGAGATGGCGACGAAGATCGAGTCGGCGCGGCAGATGGTCTACACGACCGCCTGGCGCTTCCAGAACGGCGAGTACCCCGTCCGCGAGATCTCGATGGCGAAGCTGCACGCCGCGCGGATCGCCGTCGAGGTCGCCGACGAGTGCATCCAGATCCACGGCGGCGCCGGCTACATGAAGGAGTACGGGATCGAGCGCGTCTGGCGCGACATGCGCCTCAACCGCATCGGCGCCGGCACCGACGAGATCATGCTCGACGTCATCGGCCGCTCCTACGGGCTCTGATCGGCGGGCGGCGCGATGAGCGAGAACGGCATCGTCAGCACCGACGGCTACTCGGTCGCGAGCCTCGACGCGCTCGGCGAGGGCTGGGGCTTCCGCAAGATCCGCAAGCCGCTCGGCGTCACCGCCTTCGGCATCAACGCGATCGTGCTGCCGCCCGGCTACGACACGAACCGTCACTACCACGAGCAGCAGGAGGAGACGTACTTCGTCCACCAGGGGCGGATCGCGATCACCTTCGGCGACGGCACCACCCACGAGCTCGGCCCGGGCGGCATCGCGCGGGTCGCGCCGCAGACGGTGCGGCGGCTCAGAAACGTCGGCGACGGCGACGCGATCTACGTCTGCGTCGGCGGCAAGGACGGCTACGTCGAGCGCGACGGCGTGAAGGTCGGCGAGGACGGGGCCGAGCAGCGGTGAGCGACCTGCTGGAGCGCACGGGGGCCGGCAG
>JAEXXR010000260.1 GCA_023405705.1 Actinomycetes bacterium | reverse complement strand
CCGCCGAGGAGGCGCGCGCGCTGGGCGCCGAGGTCGCGACCGCGACCGCCGACCTCGGCACCGCCGCCGGCATCGACGGCGCGCTCGCGACGCTGCTCGGCGACGGCTCGGCCCCGGACGTGCTCGTCAACAACGTCGGCGCCGGCTCGGTCCGCACCTTCGACGACCTCAGCGACGACGACTGGCACGCGACCTTCGAGCTGAACTTCTTCAGCTACCTGCGCACGATCCGCGCGGTGCTCCCCGGGATGCGCGCCCGCGGCACCGGCGCGATCGTCAACAACGCCTCCGACCTCGCCCGCCAACCGGAGGCCAACCCGGTCGACTACGCCGCCTCGAAGGCGGCCGTGCTGGCGCTGACGAAGTCGCTCGCGCGCTCCGAGGGGCCGGCGATCCGCATCAACGCGGTCGCTCCCGGTCCGATCTGGACGCCCTTCTGGACGAAGCCCGGCGGCTTCGCCGACACGCTGGCGGAGGTCCACGGCCTGCCGCCGCAGGAGGCGGTCGAGCATGAGATGAAGCTGCGCCAGCTGCCGCTGGAGCGTCTCGGGACGGCCGAGGAGGTGGCGAACGTGATCGTCTTCCTCGCCTCCGACCTCGCGGCCTTCGTGACGTCCTCCGTGTGGGGCGTCGACGGCGGCAGCGTGCGCGCGATCGTGTGACCGCGACGCACAGATGTGAAGCATGCATGCACGTTAGCGTCACTTTGAGCGCTATTACTTGACAATTGACGACAAGCGTGTAGCATTACTAGACATGACCGTCGGAGGAGAGAACGCGGTGGTGGACCCGGTGCAGGCTGCCCCGGCCGGTGAGACGCTCGTGCGCGCCCAGGGCGTGACGAAGAGCTACGGCGGGGTCCAGGCGCTGGTCCGCGCCGATCTGGAGCTGAAGGGCGGCGAGATCCACGCCCTGCTCGGCGAGAACGGCGCCGGCAAGAGCACGCTCGTGAAGATCGTCGCCGGCCGCGAGCAGGCCGACGGCGGTGAGCTGGAGATCGCCGGCGGCCACGGCGACGTCAGCGTCGTCTACCAGGAGCTGACGATCGTCCCGGCGCTGTCGGTGCTCGACAACGTCTTCCTCGGCCACCCCGACGTCAAGCAGCTGATGCGCCGCCGCGCGCTGCGGCCCCGCGCGCGCCAGCACCTCGACGCGCTCGGCCTGCAGCACGTCGAGCTCGACAAGCCGGCCGGCGACCTGCCGCTCGCCGAGCGCCAGCTGGTCGAGATCGTCCGCGCGACGGCGCGCGAGTGCCGCACCGTGATCCTCGACGAGCCGACGGCGACGCTCTCCGACGTCGAGATCGAGCGCGTCTTCACGGCGGCGCGCAGACTGCGCGACAGCGGCTGCGCCGTCGTCTGGATCTCGCACCGCCTCAAGGAGGTCTTCGAGCTGGCGGACACGGTGACCGTGATGCGCAACGGCGCGCACGTCTCGACCGACCCTGCCAGCGCCCTGAGCACCGACGAGCTGGTCGCGCGGATGATCGGCAGCAGAGCGCTGCAGGAGCGCGAGCGGGTCGCCCGCGTCCACGCCTCCGGCAGCGGTCCCGCGCGCGTGAGGCTGGAGCAGCTGTCGCTGCCCGGCCGCTTCGCGCCGCTCGACCTCGAGCTGGCCGCCGGCGAGATCGTCGGCATCACCGGCCAGATCGGCTCGGGCGCCGACTGGGTCACGAAGACCGTCGCGGGTCTCGGCCGCGACCGCGGCGGCCGCGTCGTCGTCGACGGCAGAGCGGTCGCCCGGCCCGGCGTGCGCGAGGCGCTCGCCCACGGCATCGCGTTCGTCTCCGGCGACCGTGCGAAGGACGGCGTCTTCCTCGACGTGACCGTCGAGCGCAACATCTCCTCGATGGTGCTGGGCGAGGTCGCCCCGAAGGGCGTCCTGCAGCGCGGCAAGGAGCGCTCGCTCGGCGAGCGGCTCGGCGGCCTGATGGCGATCGACCGCCGCCGCCAGGGCTCGCGCGCCGGGGAGCTGTCCGGCGGCAACCAGCAGAAGGTGTCGCTGGCGAAGTCGATCGCGCCCGGGCCGAAGCTGCTCGTGCTGAACGAGCCGACGCGCGGCGTCGACGTCGGCGCCCGCGCCGAGATCTACGACCACCTGCGCAAGCTGGCGCAGGACGGCGCCGCCGTGCTGCTGTTCTCCACCGACCTCGTCGAGATCGTCGAGGCCTGCGACCGCGTCGTGACGATGTTCCGCGGCCGCGTCGTGCGCGAGGCCGGGGTGGAGGGGCTGGACGAGCAGGCGATCCTGCGCGACATCCTGCATCCGCAGGACGAGGAGGTGGCGGCATGAGCCCGCTCCAGACGAGGCGTCCCGCGCTCGCCGAGGGCGGCGCCGCGGCCGCTGCCGACACGCGCGTCAGCGAGCAGCAGGGCGTCGCCGCGTGGCTGCGCGAGCGCGACATGCAGACGCTCGCGATCCGCGGCGCCGCGCTGCTGATCCTGCTCTACGCCTGCGTGGCGGTCGACGGCTTCGGCACGGTCGACAACGTCAAGTCGCTGCTGCAGTCGGTCTCGCTGATCGGCATCGCGGCGGTCGGCACGGCGTTCGTGACGATCTCCGGCAACTACTTCATGCTGTCGGTCGGCGCGACGACCGCCGTCTCGACGATCGTCTTCGCCAAGGCGCTGTCGCTCGGCCTCGCGCCGGCGCTGCTGATCACCCTGGCCGCGGGCGGCGTCGCCGGCCTCGTCCAAGGCTTCGCGGTCGGCCTGCTGAACACCAACCCGATCGTCACGACGATCGCCGCCGCCTCGCTGATCCTCGGCGTCGGTCAGATCGTCTCCGGCGGTCTCACGGTGAACGCCGACAGCACCAGCGCCGACGTGCTCAACGACACGATCGCCGGCGCGCTGCCGGTGCGCGTGCTGATCTTCTTCGCCGTCGCGCTGATCGCCCACTGGGTGATGCAGAAGACGCGCTTCGGCCGCGAGGTGCGGCTGACCGGCTCCAACCGCGAGGCGGCCGAGCTGGCCGGCCTGCGCGTGCGGCGCGTGATCGTGCTCGCCTTCGTGCTCGCCGCCGCGGCCGCGGCGCTCTCCGGCGCGCTGCTCGCCGCCGAGGCCTCCCAGGGCAACCTGAGACTCGGCGCGACCTTCGACTTCGACGTGATCGCGGCGGTCCTCGTCGGCGGCGTCCTCGTCACCGGCGGCCGCGGATCGATCATCGACGCCGCCTTCGGCGCCGTCTTCATCGGCATGGTCGGGAACATCCTGATCGTCTCCGGCCAGCCCTACGAACTGCAACTCGTCGCCAAGGGCGCCATCGTGATCCTCTCGATCGCGCTGGCCGCACTGGCTTCCCGGAGGCGTCGATGAACCTCGCCAAGCTCGCGCGCGACAACCGCGCGTCCCTGCTGCGCATCGCCCTGCTGATCGCGCTGCTCCTGTACTTCAGCGCCAACCGCGCCGGCTTCCTCGACACGGGGAACCTGTTCAGCCTCATGCAGGCGTTCGCGCTGCTGGGCCTGGTCGCCTTCGGCCTCTCGGTGACGATGATCGCCGGCGAGTTCGACCTGTCGGTCGGCGCGATGGTCGCCGTCTCCGGGATCATCGCGATCAAGGCCGGCGGCTCGGGCGCGGCGGTCGGGCTCGCGGTCGCGGTCGCCTTCGGCCTCGGCGTCGGCATCCTCAACGGCCTGCTGACGGTCGGCCTCGGCGTCTCGTCGCTGGTCGTGACCGTCGGCACGCAGATCATGCTGATGGGCCTCGCCTACGGCCTCGCCGGCGGGCAGACCGTCTCCTACGAGAACTTCCAGGTCGCGGCCGACGTCGACCAGGTGATCGCGACGATCTTCTCGCCGCGCTCGCTCGTGGCGATCGCCGGCGGCGTGCTGATCTGGCTGCTGCTGCGCTTCACGCGGATGGGCCGCGACATCATCGCGACGGGCAGCTCGCGCGAGGCGGCCGCGGCCGCCGGCGCCCGCACCCGGCTGGCGGTCGTCGTCTCGTTCGCGATCTCGGGCACTTTCGCCGCGCTGGCCGGCGGCCTGCTCGCCTTCTCGCTGCTGAGCGCGGCGCCGACGACCGGCAGCGAGCTGCTGCTGCAGGCGGTCTCGGCCGCGATCCTCGGCGGCATCGCGCTTGCCGGCGGGATCGGCGGGATGCCCGGCGTCGCCGTCGGCGCGCTGACACTGACCGCGCTCAACAACGGCCTCAGCTACATCGGCGCCTCCGACGCCGCCATCTCGATCTCCAACGGCCTGCTGCTGCTCGCCGTCGTGACGATCAGCGCAGGCGGCCCGGCCCGCCTCGCGGAGCTCGTACCAGCACCGCTCGCCCCTCGCCCCCCGACGGGCTGAG
>JAEXXR010000305.1 GCA_023405705.1 Actinomycetes bacterium | reverse complement strand
AGCCAGCACCGCGCCTCGCACGCGCCGCGCCGCGCCGCTCGCGGCCGCCGGGCCGCCCCGTCGCCGCGGCGATCCTGGCGCGCTCGCTTTCACTGTCATCGCATGCACGACGGCGCTCCGGCGGCGGGTCGTTCATTCCTCTCTAACCTTGACGAACCCTCACCATCGACTCATAGTTCGGCGGCGATGCGCCTCCGTCTCCCTGCCCTCGCCGCCTGTCTCGCCGCCTTCGTCGCGCTCGCCGCGCCGACCGCCGCACAGGCCGCAGAAACGCTCTATCCCGATCTCAAGACGCTCAAGCCGCGCAACCTGAGATTCGACCGCACGGACATCAGCCAGGACTCCTCGGGCGTCCTCCACAACGTCCTGCGCTTCTCCAACACGGTCGTCAACGAAGGCGAGGGCCCGGTCGAGATCCGCGCGCTGATCGACCAGAGACTGAACCCGCCGTCCGGCCCCGCATTCCAGCGGATGTACAACGACGACGGCTCGTGGGCGGACACGAGACTTGGCACGAGCACGCTCTACTACCACGCCGTCCACGTCCACTACCACTTCGACCACTGGGGCGAGTACCAGCTGTGGACGAAGAGAGCGTACGACGCCTGGATCGCCAGCGGCCGCACCACCGGCGCGCCTGACCTGATCGGCCAGAAGACGACCAGCTGCGTGATGGACGAGGAGTTCGTCGTCTCCGTCGCGCGCGCGATCTGGCCTGACAGATACCCATCGGGGACGTGCATGCCGAACTCCAACGGCGTGATCGCGCAGGGCCTCTCCTCCGGCTGGGGCGACACGTACGACTACTACCGCTTCGAGCAGTGGGTCGACCTCGGCGCCAACGGCAGACTCGCCGACGGCACCTACGTCCTGCGCTCGGTCAGCGACCCGTACAACCTCGTCTACGAGAGCGCCAACAAGGCCGACGACGCGCGCGAGAGCCAGCTCGACAACGAGGCGATCACGACCTTCGTCGTCAACGGCGGCCAGATCGTCGACAGCGACGCGCCGACCGGCACCGTGACGATCAACCACGTCGACAGAGCGACCAGCTCGCCGATCGTCAACCTCAACCTGCTGGGCCGCGACGACGTCGCGGGCGTCACCGAGTTCAGAGTGACGAACGACAACGGCGCCAATTGGAAGACGTTCACCAACACGTCGAGAGACTCGAACTACCAGAGAATCTCGTGGGACCTCTCCGACCCCGCCTACGGCGGCTCGACGAGAGCGGGCGAGCGCGTCGTCTGCGTCCTCTTCAAGGACGCGACCGGCAAGTGGGGCCCGGTGATGACCGACACGATCGAGTACACGCCCCCGCCGCCGGTCACCTCGGCGTACGGCAGAGCGGTCTCCGACGACGCTCCCGCCGGCTGGTGGCGCCTCGGCGAGAGATCCGGGACGACCGCGCTCAACCAGACGGGCGGCGGCGCCGGCACCTACGCCGGCGGCGTGACGCTCGGCCAGCCGGCGCTCGTGCCGACCGAGTCCGGCAACAGCGCCGTCGCCTTCAACGGCAGCAGCGGCCGCGTCAACGTCCCCTCCGAGTCGGCGCTGAACGCCACCGGCGCGGTGACGCTGGAGGCGTGGATCAAGCCCGCCACCCTGCCCTCCTCGGGCGCCTTCCGCTCCGTTCTGAGCAAGGCGGAGGCCTACTCGCTCCAGTTCAACGGGCCGAGACTCGAGTTCACGATCGTCCAGAGCGGCAACGTGCGCCGCCGGCTGCAGACGCCGACCGGCGCGATCGCCGCGGGCTCGACCTACCACGTCGTCGGCACCTACGACGGCTCGACGCAGCGGATCTACCTCAACGGGGTCCAGGTCGCCTCGACCAGCCTCTCGGGCGCGATCAGCACCTCCACCGACCCGCTCTCGATCGGCTCGTGGGACGGCACGATGGAGTACTTCAACGGCGTGATCGACGAGGCGGCCGTCTACAGAACGGCGCTGTCGGCCTCCCGCGTCGCCGCGCACTACGACGCCGGCAGAACGACCTCGCTCGCCGCGCCGACCAACCTCGCCGGCAGACCGCAGTCGCCGACGCAGATCGACCTCACCTGGGTCGACCAGGCCTCCGGCGAGAGCGGCATCGCGCTGGAGCGCAGCACCGACTCCGGCTTCTCCTCGCCGACGAGAATCGACCTGGCGGCGAACGCGCAGGCGTACTCCGACAGCGGCCTGACGCCGGCGAGAACGTACTGGTACCGCGTCAAGGCGGTCAACGGCGGCAGCTCGTCGGCGTGGTCCGCGGCCGTCCAGGTCGCCACGCCCGCGCCGGCCTCCTACGCGGCGCTGCTCGACTCCGAGCACCCGATCTCCTACTGGCGGCTCGGCGAGACGAGCGGCACGATCGCCGGCGACGAGACGGTCGTCGGCCCGGGCACCTTCGTCGGCTCGCCGAACCTCGGCGTGCCGAGCATCGTCTTCAGCGACGCCGCCAACACCGCGATCGGCTTCAACGGCGCGACCGCGGAGATCCGCGTCGGCCAGACCGGCTCCTACGACCTCACCAGCGCACTGTCGCTGGAGTCGTGGATCAAGCCGACGACGATCGGGGCCGGCGGCGCGCTGCGCACGATCGTCGGCAAGCAGGGCTCCTGGGCGCTGCGCCAGAACGGCTCGATGGTCTCCTTCACGATCTGGCAGTCGGGCTTCCCGAGAACGGTCAGCTCGCCGGCCGGAGCGCTCGTCGCCGGGATCACCGCGCACGTCGCCGCCACCTTCGACGGCACGACGCAGCGGATCTACGTCAACGGCGTCCAGGTCGCCAGCGCATCGCTCTCCGGCATCGCCGACACGACGATCAACGGCCCGCGGCTCGGCTCCTACGACGGCAGATCGGAGTTCTTCGCCGGCACGATCGACGAGACGTCGATCCACGGCAGAGCGCTGAGCGCCGCGCAGGTGCTGTCGCACTACCGCGCCGGCAAGGCCGAGCTGGGCGAGCCGACCGACCTCGCGGTCGCCGCCTCGACCGGATCGCCGCGCGTCGACCTGTGGTGGACCGACAACGCGACCGCCGAGACGGCCTTCGTCGTCCAGCGCAGCACCGACGCCGCCTTCTCCTCGCCGACCTCGATCTCGCTCAGCGCCGACGTCTCGTCGTTCTCGGACACGAGAGTGGCCGCGAGCACGACCTACTGGTACCGCGTGAGAGCGGTGACGGCGTCGGACTCCTCGCCGTGGACGACGGCGGTCTCGGCGACGACCGCGGCGCAGGTCGGCTACGCCGCCACGATCGCCGCCAGCGCCCCGCTGTCGTGGTGGCGCCTCGGCGAGACCTCCGGCACGGCCGCGGCAGACCAGCAGGGCGTCAACGCCGGCACCTACCAGTCGTCGGGCACGACGCTCGGCGCGCCGAGCCTGCTGGCGACGACGGCCGCCAACACGGCGGCGACGCTCAACGGCAGCAGAGGCGCCGTGCGCGTGCCGGACTCCAACAGCCTCGACTTCACGAACGCCTTCTCGCTGGAGGTCTGGATCAAGCCGACGACGATCCCCGGCAACGGCGTCTTCCGCTCGGTGCTGACGAAGACCGAGGCCTACACGATCCAGTTCAACGGCCCGCGGCTGGAGTTCACGATCGTCCAGGGCAACTACGTGCGCAAGCGCCTGCAGGCGCCCAGCGGCGCGATCGTCGCCGGCGGCACCTACCACGTCGTCGCGACCTACGACGGCACGACGCAGCGCCTCTACCTGAACGGCAGAGAGGTCGCGTCGGTCGCGCTGAGCGGCGGCGCCGTCGTCACCAGAGACCCGCTCTGGATCGGCACCTGGGACAACACGATGGAGTTCTTCGCCGGGACGGTCGACGAGGCCGCCGTCTACGGCCGCGCGCTCCCGGCCGGCGAGATCGCCGACCACCACCTCGCGGGCGCCGGCGGCTAGTCCGCCCGATGGCCGTCTGCCCGGTGGCGAATCTTCGCCATCGGGCCAAGGTGGGGAGCGGCGCGCTGCCGCATCATGCTCTCCATCTCCTCCTCTGAAGGGCCGGGTCACGGAAACGAGGCCCGGCCCTTCGCCCATCTTGCGGTGTACGGTCCGTTGCGGGTGCGGAGGAGTGCGGCGACGTGGCGGGGCCGGGATTCTTCCGGGCCGGTTCCGCCGCGTCGCAGCCTCGCCTTCTACGATCCCGCGGATGCGCACGGACACGCCCTCGGCGCGCGTGCTCGCGCCGCTGCTCCTCGTCGCCGGCTACGGGCTGCTCGGGCTCGCCTGGGCGATGACCCAGCCCGACCCGCTCACCGGCCGCGCCGCCGACGGCGCGCTGCGGACCGACCGGCTCGACGACCTCTCGCAGTGGCTGCTGGCCGTCGCGCTGGCGACCGCGCTCGCGTGGCGGCCGCAGGCCGGCTCGCTGTCAC
>JAEXXR010000209.1 GCA_023405705.1 Actinomycetes bacterium | reverse complement strand
GTCGCGGGCGGCTGCTGCGACGGCGGGCCCTGGCAGGCGTCGCCGCTGCAGACCGGCACGCCCGGCGGCAGCGGGAAGCCGCCGCCGACGCGCGCGTCCCACAGCGAGGCCGCGTCGACCGGCGTCTCCGGGATCAGCGCCTCGTCGGTCGTCAGGAACGCGTCGTCGCCGCTGGCGCTCGCGTCGCCGAAGCGGGCGTCGCCGCCGCCGCTGCCGGAGGTCAGCAGCTGCAGCTCGCCGTCCTCCCACAGGTAGACGTTCTGGCGGCCGTTCTTCGCCTCCGGCAGCAACGCGTCGCCGCTGTCGAAGAAGACGCGGCTGCCGTCGTCAGAGATGTTGCGCGGCAGCTTGCCGGCCGCGGCGGCTCCGCCGGAGCCGGCGTACTGGCCCTGGATCGTCGAGTCGCCGAGCGGGCGCGCCCCGCTCGGGTTGCAGGAGACGCAGGTGAGCGCCTGCGCCGGCTCCGCGGTCGCGTCGAAGCGGAAGACCTGCCACTGCGCGACGCCGCTGACGGCATGGCGGTTGTCGTAGTCGGTCAGTCTCGCTCTGGAGACGAACAGCAGCTGCCCGCCGTCGGGCGTCACGCGCGCCGTCGTCTGCGTGTTGGAGAGGCGCGACCAGTTCGGACTGTCGGCGGCGAGCAGCGAGGCGACCAGGCGCGTCTCGCCGTCGCGCGCGACGAACAAGTTCCAGCCGCCGTCGGTCCCCTCGCCGCCGATCGCGTTGCGCGCGACGAAGTAGGCGGTGCTGCCGTCGTCGGAGAGCCCGAGGACGCCGGCCACCTCGGCGCCTCTCGCGTGCGCGGAGACGGAGACGTCGGTCAGCGTGTCGGCGTCGACGTCGTAGCGGTAGAGGTCCGTGCCGAGGCCCGCTCCGGTGTTGGCGTCGTCCGTCAGCTCCGCTCTGCTGGAGAACCAGACCGCGCTGCCGTCGCGCGACAGCCCGTGGAAGGTCTGCGGCGCGGCCGCGCCGGCCGGCGTGCGACGCGAGGCGGAGGCGTTGCGCACCGTCGTCCCGTCGATTCTCACGTACAGGTCGGTGACGCCGCCGACGACGGCGGAGTAGGCGATCCGCGAGCCGTCGCCGGACAGCACGCGGTTGCGCGGGAAGCGCGCCTCCTGGTACTGCAGCAGCGTCGAGCGCGGTCCGGCGTGGACGACGCGCGTCTCGCCGTCGACCCACTCGAACAGCGCCGGCCCGCCCGCCTGGCCGCCGCTCCACCAGACGACGCGGCGGCCGTCGTCGGAGATGCCGCCGTAGTTGCCGGAGCCGATGTCCTCCTGGGAGCCGGGCGGCAGCGCGGTGACGCGCGTGTAGCCGCCGTCGGCAGTCGAGCGCAGGAAGAGGTTCTTGCCCAGCAGCCCGTCGGGCACTCCGGGGGCGAGCGGCTGGTTGCTGGCGATCACCGACCAGGCAAGGTCGGGGGTGACGTCGCGCAGGTTGGCGCCGCCGGTCGACAGCGTCGGCAGCCACGTCAGCGGCGGCTGCAGGGTGCTCGTCTCCCAGCCGGCGTCGTCGCGCTCTGCGAGGTAGCTGCTGAAGCCGGTGACGCCGCTGGAAGCGCTGCCGGCGAAGCTGCCGTAGGCGCTGTAGTTGACGCGCTCGCCGTCTTCGGATGAGACGACGATCCCGGTCTGGGCGAAGCCGGCGAACGGCGCGTTGAAGATCGCGATCCCACCGGTGGCCAGCGGCGACACCAGCTCGTAGCCCCGCCCGGCAGGCGGCTCGGCGGCGTCGGCGGTGCTCCCCGCCACGGCAGGGAGCAGCAGCGCCGCGGATGCGGTGAGCGCGAGCCGTCGGGCTCGGCGAAGGTCAGGCATGGACCAGCCCCTATCTGCAAGCCGCCCGGGGGAGGTGCGGCTCTGTGCTGTCGATGATCTCTCTCCTCCGGTCCTAGCGACCGGGCCCATCGGTGCTGCGCGCGACCCGCGCAGCGCGAGGCACTATAAGCAGACACCGATGTTTTTTCTAGTTGAAACGGAAATGTTTTTTTCACGGCGCCAACAGTCGTGATCGCCGGTACGACGGCGTTTCAAGGCACCGCCGGGCGGTGTGACGTCGCGCGTTCGAGCGCGGTGTTGCCGGCGCGCCAGAACGCCGACGGCCCGCCTCCGCAGCAGCGGAGACGGGCCGTCGTGAGGTGAGGCGCCGGTGGCGCGGGCAGCGGCCCGCGCCCGCGCAGCCCTACTCGTCCGGGGTGCCGGCCCCGCCGTCGTCCTCGGAGGCGGCGTCGGAGGCCGACGCCGTCACCGGCGCGCTGCAGACCTGCTGGCCGCCGCCCTGCTGGCACAGCTGGTAGCTGGTGTCCGGCTGCAGCTGGCTGCGGCTCGTGATCGTGTACGGCACGCCCTCGGTCGAGCTGGCCCCGACCGTGACGATGTAGTAGGCGCCGTCGGTCCAGTTCGAGAAGCCGCCGAGCACGGCGGCGGCGCCCTGTCTGACGCCCTCGGCCTGGCCGGTCGAGATGCCGACCTGCTCGCCTCTCTGGAAGCCGACTCTCTGGCCCTGCGCTCTGCCCTGCTCCTCGCCGGTGCGCTCGCCCTGCGCGGTGCCGACCCTGATCCCCTCGGCCTTGCCGGCGTCGTAGATCGCCTGGTAGCCGGGCGTCCCTCTGGCGAACTCGGCTCTGCCCTCGAGGCGGCCCTTCTCGACGCCCTCCTGGAAGCCCGCCTGCTGGCCGGCCTCCTCGCCGCTCTTGGTGCCCTCGTCGTCGCCGCTGCTGTGGCCGATCAGGTAGCCGCCGATGCCGGCGATCACGAGCACCGCGATCGCGACCGCCGCGAGCACGCCCGCGCTGAAGGTCTTTCTGTCGCCCTGGCCGGGCGGCTGCGCCCCGCCCGGCTGTCCGGCACGCCCGGCGGCCGGCGTCCCCGCGCCGCCTGCCTGCCCGGCCTGCCCGCCGGCGGGCGGGTTCACGCGCGTCGGCTCCTGATCCGGCGGCAGGTCACTGGTCGACATCTGCACGTCCTCCTCGTTCGGCGTCCATTGACCGGTAGTCGGCGCGAAGCGTACGGGGCTGAAGCGACGGTCCGGGCGCGTGCGCGAGCGCGCGACGCCCCCGCCGCCGCTACCCTGTCGGCCGTGCAGCGCCTCCCCACGTGGCCCGTCGCGGCCGGCTCCCTGCTCGTCGGCTTCGCCGTCGCCGACCTCACCGGCGTCCGTCCGCTCGGCGGGATCGTGCTGTTCCTCGGCGCGCTCTGGTGCGGGCTGCGCTGGCGCCGCGCGCAGGGCCTCGCGGTCGCGCTGCTGCTCGTCGCCGCCTACCTCGCCGCCTTCGCGCTCTCCCACCCGCTCGGCAGAGCGATCGGCTCGTGGCCTGCGGTCTTCGTCGTCTCCGGCGTCGTCGGGCTGATCGCGTGGGCGCGCGTCGACCGCTTCGAGCGCAGCCGCTCGGGCGGCGACGCCGGCGCCGCGCCGGGAACCGGCGTGTCGGCGGCCGCGTCGCGCTAGCGTCGTCGGATCGCCTCGACCGTCCCGGACACCGCCGCAGCAGCGCCGCCCATCCCGCGCGTGCCGTCGCGCGCCGGCCTGCCGCCGGGTCCGCGCGGTCCGCGCGCCGTCTCCGCCGCCCGTTTCCTGCTGCAGCCGACCGGCTTCCTCGAGGCCTGTCGCGACCGCTACGGGTCGCTCTTCACGCTGGAGATCTCGAAGGGCCGGATCGTCGTGCTGTCGTCGGACCCGGCGGTCGCGCGAGAGGTCCTGACCGGCGACCCGGCGCTGCTGTACGCCGGCGAGGGCAACGTCGTGCTGAGACCGCTGCTCGGCCCGCGCTCGGTGCTGCTGCTCGACGGGCCTGAGCACCTGCGCCAGCGGCGGCTGCTGCTGCCGTCGTTCCACGGCGAGCGGATGCGCGCCTACGGCGAGCGGATCGCCGCGATCGCACGCGAGCAGCTGGCGCACTGGCCGGTCGGCGAGCCGGTCGCCGCGCGCGAGACGATGCAGGCGATCACGCTGGAGGTGATCCTGCGGGTCGTCTTCGGCGTCGAGGACCGCGCCCGCTCGGAGCGGCTGGCCGAGCCGCTGCGGCAGCTGCTCGACGCCGCCGTCCAGCCGGGCCGGCTGCTGCTGCTCCAGTTCACGAGATCGGAGGGCGCCCGCCCGCGCTCGCCGTGGGGTCGCCTGAAGCAGATGATGGCCCCGGCCGACGCGATGATCTACGAGGAGATCGCCGCCCGCCGCGCCGAGCTGGCCGCCGGCTCCGGCGGCCGCGACGACATCCTCTCGCTGCTGCTGGAGGCGCGCGACGAGGACGGCGCGCCGATGACCGACGCCGAGCTGCGCGACGAGCTGATGACGCTGCTCGTCGCCGGCCACGAGACGACCGCGACCGCGCTGTCGTGGACGCTGGAGCGCGTCACGCGCGAGCCGGCCGTGCTGGCGCGGCTGGAGCGCGAGGCCGCCTCCGGCTGGCGCGACGGGACCGTCTACCTCGACGCCGTCATCACCGAGACGCTGCGGCTGCGGCCGGTCGTGCCGGCGGTCGTGCGCAAGCTGCAGGCGCCGATGGCCTTCGGCGGCTGGCAGCTGCCGGCCGGCGTGAACATCGCGCCGAGCATATGGCTGATCCACCACGACCCGGTCCTGTACCCGGAGCCGCACGCCTTCCGCCCCGAGCGCTTCCTGCGCCGCAGACCGGGGACCTACGAGTGGATCCCCTTCGGCGGCGGCGTCCGCCGCTGCCTCGGCGCCAGCTTCGCGCTGTTCGAGATGCGCGTCGTGCTGCAGGAGGTCTTCGCCGCCGCCCGCCTCGCGCCCGCGCCCGGCGCCGCCCCCGAGCGGATCGTCCGCCGCTTCGTCACCTTCACCCCCGCCGACGGCGGCCGCATCACCGTCGCCGCGAAGCGCTGACGTCCGGCGCCGGTCCGCGGGCGCGCCGCGCGCGACTCTTGTCCGTCTGTCCACTCAACTCTGGACTTCCGCGCAAAGACAGGGGAGCGAGGGGGCGGCAGACTCGTTCCATGACCACTCGACCCCCGCAGATCGTGGCCTTCGGTGGCGGCGGCTTCTCGATGGAGGCCGGGAACCCGCTGCTGGACGACTACGTCCTGTCGCTCACGGGGAGCGATCGGCCGCGCGTCTGCTTCATCCCCACCGCATCCGGTGACGCCGATCACTACGTGGTCCGCTTCTACCGCACCTTCTCGCAGCGCTGCGAGACCTCCCACGTCTCGCTCTTCCGCCGCGACCGCGGCGACGGCGCCGTCGAGGGCGACCTCGAGGCGCATCTGCTCAGACAGGACCTGATCTACGTCGGCGGCGGCAGCGTCGTGTCGCTGCTCGGCGCCTGGCGCGCCCACGGGCTCGACCGCATCCTGAGGGCCGCGTGGCGCAAGGGGGTCGTGCTGTGCGGCCTCTCCGCCGGCTCGCTCTGCTGGTTCTCGGAGGCGGTCACCGCCTTCCACGGCGCGCCGAGCGTCGTGCGCGGGCTGGGGCTGCTGCCGTTCTCCAACTGCGTCCACTACAACAACGAGCCGGAGCGGCGCGAGGAGTACCGGCGCTTCGTCGGCGACGGCGTGCGGCCCGGGTACGCGGCCGACGACGGCGCGGCGCTCCACTTCGAGCACCGGCAGCTGCGCCACGTCGTCAGCTCGCGGCCGAGAGCGCAGGCGTACCGGGTCGAGCCGATCGACGGCGAGATCGTCGAGGCGCCGCTCAACCCCAGATACCTTGGAGCCGAGATGCCTGATCTGCTGATGACCGCGTGAATCGCTCGGCCTGCGGCCTCGGATTCATTGCGAGAACTCGCCAGAGGCTCGCTCTCGCGACGGAACGGGGAACACGATCGTGACTGACCGACGACGCATCGTCGCGATGGGCGGGGGCGGCTTCACGATGGAGCCGGACAACCCCGCCCTCGACGACTACATCCTCTCGCTCGCGGAGTCGCGCGAGCCGCGCGTGCTGTTCCTGCCGACGGCCAGCGGCGACCCGACGGCGCAGATCACCTCCTTCTACGGCCGCTTCGGGCGCACGGCGGCGGCGACCCACCTGTCGCTGTTCCGCCGCCACGGCTCGTCGCGCTCGCTCGCCGAGATCGTGCTGGAGCAGGACGTGATCTACGTCGGCGGCGGCTCGATGCGCAACCTGCTCGCGATCTGGCAGGCGCACGAGCTCGACGTCCTGCTGCGCGAGGCGTGGCAGCGCGGGATCGTGCTCGCCGGCCTCAGCGCCGGCGCGATGTGCTGGTTCGAGGGCGGCGTCACGCGCTCGGGCGGTCCGCCGGAGGTGATGCGCGGGCTCGGGCTGCTGCCCGGCTCCTTCACCGTCCACGCCGACGGCGAGCCCGAGCGGCTGCCGGTCTGGCTGCACGCCGTCAGAAGCGGCGCGCTGCCCGGCGGCTGGGCGGCCGACGACGGCGTCGGCCTGCTCTTCCACGGCACGAAGATGGTCAGGGTCGTCAGCTCGCGGCCGGGGACGGCCGCGCTCAGGGTCGACGCGATCGGCGGCGAGCTGGTCCGCCACCGGATCGAGCCGCAGCTGCTCGGCGGCGGCCCCGGCAGACCGCTGGAGGCGCCGATATCCGACGCGATCCGCGAGCTGCGCGACCTCCACTACGGCAGCCGGCGCGACTGAGCGCGGCGGCGCCGCACGCGGCGCGCCCGCCGTGGCGCGGGCCACGATGCGAGCGGAGTTGGCGAGAGGCGACCCGGTGCGATCCGCACCACCAGCACACCGGGTCGCCTCCACGCCGGACGCCCGGGGGGCACGCCCCGAACGTCGCCGCGCGAGCGAGGGGGCACGCCCGCGCACGCGCGCGTCTCGGCGCCGGCCTCCCCGCCCGCCCCGAGAAGCCATGACCTATCTCAGCTCCTGCGAGCTCTTCCCGAGCAGCTGGCGGGCGATGATCAGCAGCTGGATCTGCTGGGTGCCCTCGAAGATGTCGAGGATCTTGCCGTCGCGGGCCCACTTCTCCAACAGCAGCTCCTCGCCGTAGCCGCGCGTGCCGCAGAGGCGCACGCAGCGCAGCGCGACGTCGACGCAGGTGCGACCGGCCTTCGCCTTCGCGTAGGAGGCCTGCAGCGAGTTGGGCTTGCTGTTGTCGGCCATCCAGGTGGCCTCCATCGTCAGCAGGCGCGCCGCCTCGTAGTCGGCCTCCATCGAGAGGAACTCGGCCGCGGCCGCGTGCTGCGACTGCGGCGGCTTGTCGTAGTCGACCTCGACGCCGGCCTCGGCGAGCAGCTCCTTCGTCTGCTCCAGGCAGGCGCGCGTCAGCCCGACGGCCATCGCGGCGACGAGCGGCCGCGTGTTGTCGAACGTCTGCATGACGCCCGCGAAGCCTCTCTTGACGTCGACTTCGGGCGAGCCGAGCAGGTTCTCTCTCGGCACGCGGCAGTTGTCGAGGATGAACGCCGCGGTGTCGGAGGCGCGGATGCCGAGCTTGTGCTCGAGGCGGTCGAGCTTCATGCCCGGGTTGGAGCGCTCGACGACGAACGACTTGATCGCCGCGCGGCCGAGGCTGCGGTCGAGCGTCGCCCACACGACGACGAGGTCGGCGCGCTCGCCTGACGTCACATAGATTTTCTCGCCGTTGAGGATGTACTCGCCGGTTCTCTCGTCGTACTCGGCGGTCGTGCGGATCGCGGCGGAGTCGGAGCCGGCCTCCGGCTCGGTGATCGCCATCGCGGCCCACTTGCCTCTGAAGCGCTCGAGCTGCTCGTCGTTGGCGACCGAGGCGATCGCCGAGTTGCCGAGGCCCTGGCGCGGCATCGAGAGCAGCAGGCCGACGTCGCCCCAGCACAGCTCGACGATGCCGAGCGCGGTCGACATGTTCGAGCCGTTGCGGATCTCGTCGGAGCTGCCCTCCTGCCGGCGCACGCCGCCGGCGCCCGCGCCGCCGCCCATGTCGGAGCCGTCGTTCATGCCGTCGAGCAGCGCCGCCAACATGTCGAGCTCTCTCGGGTACGCGTGCTCCTCCTGGTCGTACTTGCGCGAGACCGGGCGGAAGATCTCCTCCGCGACCTGGTGGGCCTGGCCGACCAGCGGGAGGAACTTCTTCGGTGTTTCGAGGTTCATCATGAGATCTGTTTCCTCTTCCGGATCGGGCCGCTAGACGAGCAGGGCGCCCTCGGCGACGCCGACGGCACGCAGGTCGCGGTACCACCGCTCGACCGGATGCTCCTTGATGTAGCCGTGGCCGCCGAGCAGCTGGACGGCCTCGGAGCCGATCGCCGCGCCCTTCTCGCTGCAGAGGTGACGCGCGAGCGCGACCTCGCGGGAGAAGTCCTTGTCGGCGTCGGCGCGGGCGGCGGCGCGCAGCGTCGTCAGCCGCATCCCCTCAAGCTCGATCGCGACGTTCGAGACGGCGAACGCGACCGACTGGCGGTGCGAGATCGGCTCGCCGAAGGCGACCCGCTCGTTGACGTACGGGATCAGGTAGTCGAGGGCGGCCTTGCCGGCGCCGACCGACAGCGCGCACCAGCCGAGGCGGGCGCGGCGGATCGCCTCCGCGTAGACCTTCGGCGAGCCGTCGCCGAGCAGCGCGCTGGCGGGGACGCGGACGTCCTCCAGCAGCACCTCGCCGAAGGCGCCGGCGCGGACGCCCATGCCCGGCGTCGCCTTCGTCAGCACGCCGTCGGCCTTCGTCTCGACGAGGAAGAGGCCCGGGCCGTGGCCGGCGATTCTGGCGGCGACGACGAGCAGCTCGGCCTCGGCGGCGCGCGGCACGAACGCCTTCACGCCGGAGAGGACGTAGTCGGCGCCGTCGATCCGGGCCGTCGTCTGCAGCTCGAACGGGTCGAACAGCGCGCGCGGCTCCGCGACCGCGATCGCGGCGACGGCCGGCTCGTCCGCCAGCAGCGCCGGCAGGTAGGTGCCCTGCTGCTGCGCGTCGCCCCACAGCGACAGCGCGGTCGCGACGCCGGCGGGCGCCAGCGCGGCGACGGCGATGCCCATGTCGCCGTGCGCGAGCGCCTCGGCGGCGAGCACGGTCGTGACGGCGGAGCGCTCGGAGACGGCGCCGCCGAGCTCCTCCGGAACGCCGAGCATCGTCAGGCCGAGCTCGTTGGCCTCGGCGAGCAGCTCCTTCGGCGCGGCGGCGGCCTCGTCGGCCTTCAGCGCGTTCGGGCGCAGTCTCTCGGCGGCGAAGTCGCGGAACGCCTCCGCGAGCATCGCCTGCTCGTCGGTCGGCGTGAGGTCGAAGACGCCCGAGCCGGCCGGCTTCAGGCGCGCCGGCTGCTTGCCGTTGCGCTGCACCTGCTTGAAGGTGCGGTTGGCGGCGCCGACGGCGCGGAAGCCGTCGCGCGTCGCACGGTAGACGACGGTCTCGGACTGCTTGCGGATGCCGAGCTTGTCGACGAGGTCCGAGCCCGCGAACTTGCCGAGTGCCCGCAGGCCCAGGCCCATGCTGCGATCTGCGACGCTCATGCGGCGGTCACCGTTCCTTCCAGATGGATCTTGGTGTCGTCTTTGGGGTTGCGGACGGCGAACCGCCCGTCCTCGGCGGCGAAGGTCACCTTCGACGGCAGCAGCACCGGCCGCTTGAAGGTGACGTCGACCGTGTAGGCGTCCGGCAGCGTCGACTCCAGCGCCGCCAGGCAGCGGGCCTTCGCCCACATGCCGTGGGCGATCGCGCGGGGGAAGCCGAACGCCTTCGCCGTGAGGGCGTGGAGATGGATCGGGTTGCGGTCGCCGGAGACGCCGCCGTAGCGGCGGCCGAGGTCCTCGCCCAGCTTCCACTGCGCGACGAACGGCAGCTCGGAGGGCGGCGGGCCGTCGGCGATCGGCGGCTTGGGCGCGCTCTTGTCGCCCTTGCCGCGGCGCAGCATCGTGCTCGCGTCCTGCCACACCAGCTCGTCGCCGACGCGCGCCTCGCTCACGATCGTGAACGTCTTGCCCTTCGGGTGCGGCTGGAGCGGCATCGTCGAGACGCGCAGGTCGAACGTCTCGCCGGCCAGCACCGGGCGCAGCTGCGTGATGCGGTTGCGCAGGTGGACGAGGCCGACGGCGCCGAACGGGAACGAGCCGTCGGTCATCAGCGCCATGTGCAGCGGGAACGCCTTCACGTGGATGAAGGTCGACGGCAGCGCGTCGCGCAGCGTGAAGCCGCAGACGCGGTCGTAGGCGGCGAGCTCGTCGGGGCGGGCCGTGACGCCGTCGAGCGTCAGGACCGTTCTCGGGATCTTCGAGCCGCCGCCCGCAACGAACGGCAGCATCGACGCGCCCGGGATCAGCGGCAGCGCCGCCTTCGCGTACAGCCCGGCGGTGCCCGGCGACGAGCGCAGCGCGCGCGTCTTCGTGGTGGGGGCGGCGGCCATTCCGCTACGCCCCCAGCAGGCTCTGGCCGCAGACGCGGACCGTGTTGCCGTTGACGCCGGTCGAGGCGGGGCTGGCGAAGTAGGCGATCGCCTCCGCCACGTCGACCGGCAGGCCGCCCTGCGACAGCGAGTTCATGCGGCGGCCGGCCTCGCGCGTGGCGAACGGGATCTTCGCCGTCATCTGCGTCTCGATGAAGCCCGGGGCGACCGCGTTGATCGTCGCGCCGCGCGCGTGCAGCTGCTCGGCGTAGGCGTCGACGAGGCCGATCACGCCGGCCTTCGAGGTCGCGTAGTTGGTCTGGCCGAAGTTGCCGGCGATGCCCGCTATCGAGGCGACGCAGACGATCCGGCCGCCCGGGTTGAGGACCGCTCTGCTTCTGCCGGCGATCAGCGCGTCGGTGACGCGCTGGACGGCGGCGAGGTTGACCTCGATGACGCTGTCCCAGCGCGCCTCGTCCATCCGGCCGAGCGTCTTGTCGCGCGTGATGCCGGCGTTGTGGACGACGACGTCGACGCCGCCGTGCTCCTTCTTCAGGTAGGCGGCGATCTCTCTCGGCGCGTCCGCGGCGGTGATGTCGAGCGCCAGCGCCGAGCCGCCGAGCGCGGCGGTGACGGCCTTCAGGTCGCCCTCCAGCGCCGGGATGTCGAGGCCGACGACGTGCGCGCCGTCGCGGGCGAGCGTGTCGGCGATCGCGGCGCCGATGCCGCGCGAGGCGCCGGTCACGAGCGCGACCTTGCCGGCGAGCGGCTTGTCCCAGTCGATGCTCGGCACCTCGTTGCCGGAGCCGACGCGGATGACCTGGCCGTCGACGTAGGCCGATCTCGAGCTGAGCAGGAAGCGCAGCGTCGAGGCGAGCTGGTCCTCGGCACCCGGCTCGACGTAGACGAGCTGGGCGGTCGCGCCGGCCTTCAGCTCCTTGCCGGCGGCGCGCGTGAAGCCCTCCAGCGCGCGCTGGGCGATCCGCTCGGAGGCCGATCTGGTCGAGGTCGGGGTCGTGCCGAGGACGACGAGGCGGCCGCTCTTGGCGACGCGGCGGATCGTCGGCGAGAAGAACTCGCGCAGCTCGCTCAGCTGGCCCGGCTCGGTGATGCCGGTCGCGTCGAAGACGACGGCGCCGTACTTCTGCGTCGCGGCGGCGGCCGGCGTCCACGGGCCGGCGTCGAGGCCGGCCTCGGCGGCGGCGGCGCGCAGGTCCTCGCGCAGCGGCGTCGAGGCCTCGGCGC
>JAEXXR010000206.1 GCA_023405705.1 Actinomycetes bacterium | reverse complement strand
GGGCTGGGAGGACGAGGCGTGGCCGTCGTGGACCCCGTTCACGTGGCCGTTCAACCTCACCCAGCAGCCGGCCGCGACGGTGCCGTGGAGCGCCACCCCCGAAGGACTTCCCCTGGGACTGCAGCTCGTCGGCGCACGCCATGACGAGCCGGCCGTCCTGCGCGCGGCGGCGGCGCTGGAGGAGCGCCGCGGCCGCCTTCGCTGAGTCACCGACAGAAGGGATGTGAGAGATGCGTCAGAACCAGGGCATCCGGCGGCACGTGGTGGGCCGCTCGTCGATCGCGCTGCTGGCAGCCGCGGCGACGTTCGCGGTCGCCGGCTGCGGCAGCGACGACGAGGGCTCCGCCGGCACCGGCACGAGCGCGGCGGGCGGCGACGCCCGCAAGGTGACGCTCGTGACGGGCGTGAAGGGCGACGAGTTCTACATCACGATGGCGTGCGGGGCGCAGAGCGAGGCCGACAAGCTCGGCGTCGCGCTCGACGTCCAGTCGCCCGACGAGTTCGACCCCTCCAAGCAGACGCCGATCGTCAACGCCGTCGCCGCCTCCAAGCCCGACGCGCTGCTGATCGCGCCGACCGACTCCGCGGCGCTGTACGCGCCGATCAAGCAGGTCGCCGACGGCGGGGCGAAGATCGTCCTCGTCGACACGACGCTGGAGAACGACGACGTCGCCGTCTCGCAGATCGCGACCGACAACTACGAGGGCGGCAAGCAGGCCGCGAAGGCGCTCGCCGACCTGATCGGCGGCAGCGGCAAGGTCCTGCTGATCGGCTTCAGAGCCGGCGTCTCGACCGACGACCTGCGCGGCAGAGGCTTCAGAGACGGCGCCGAGGAGCTGGGCCTGGAGCTGGTCGGCACCGAGTACAGCGACAACAAGCCGGAGAAGGCCGCCTCGATCATCAAGGCCGCGCTGGCGCGCGACCCCGACCTGAGAGGCGTCTTCGCGACCAACTCGTTCGCCTCCGAGGGCGCCTCGACCGGACTGCGCGAGGGCGATGCCGCCGACGACGTCAAGATCGTCGGCTTCGACGCCGGCCCGGTCCAGGTCGACCAGCTCAGACAGGGGCTCGTGCAGGCGCTGATCGCGCAGCAGTCGGCGGAGATCGGGCGCCTCGGCGTCCAGCAGGCGGTCGCCGCGCTCGACGGCAGAGCGGTCGAGGCGAGAATCGGCACCGGCTCGACGACGATCACGCAGGAGAACATCGACTCGCCGGAGAGCAGAGCAGCGATGGACAAGCGCACGTGCTGAGCGGCGGCGCGCCAGCGGGAGGGCCGCCGCCATGTTGCACGGAGCCGATCAGGGCTGACGTAAGATGTCCGACATGAGCATCGAGACGCGCGATCGGCGCCCGGTCGTGATGCAGCTGCGCGACGCGCTGCGCGGGCTGATCGAGGAGATGGAGCCGGGTGACCGGCTCCCCTCCGAGAACGAGCTGGTCGCCCGCTTCGGCGTCGCGCGCGGCACGATCCGCGAGGCGCTGAAGCTGATCGAGCAGGACGGGCTGGTCGACGTCCAGCACGGTCGCGGCCGCTTCGTCTCGGCCGTCGCCGGGCTCGGCGTCAACCGCCCGATCACGAACTTCGAGAGCGTCACCGAGATGATGCGCGCGCTCGGCTACGAGCCGCGCACGAGACTGCTGCTCGCGACGGTCGCGGAGGCCGGCGAGGAGGATGCGGCCGCGCTCGGGCTCGAGGTGGGGGCGGAGGTCGTGCGGCTCGCGCGCCTGCGCACGCACAGGCGCCAGCCGCTCGTGCTGTCGATCAACGTCTTCGACGCCGCGCTGCTCGGCGACAGCGTCGTCGCCGACCACGACTTCTCCAGATCGCTGCACGCCTGGATGACGGCGCGCGGCGTCGCGCCGGTCTCCTCGGCGGCGCAGATCCGCGCCGTCCCGCTGGAGGAGGCCTACCGCGAGGTGGTCGGAGAGCCGGCCGCCTCCGGGGCGTGGCTGCTGACCTCGGAGCGCTGCTTCGACGCCACCGGCGCCGTCGTCCTCTACTCGCGCGACTACCACCGCGGCGACGTGTTCAGCTTCCACGTCGTACGGCGCACGGCGGACTGAGCGACGAAGATCGGACCGGCCGCAGGGGCCGGTCTTGACTTCGTTCTCGCCGTCGATAACTTGTTAGACGTCTGGCGTCCAACAGTCACCGTCAGACGGTCGATTCATCCCACGGGAGGGACACGAATGGTGAGACGCGGCATCCACTTCAAGCCGCTCGCTGCGATCGGCGTCGCCGCCAGCTGCCTGGCGCTCGCCGCCTGCGGCTCGGACTCCGACTCGTCGAGCACGAGCACGGGCGCGTCGGGCTCCACCGGCGCCGCGACGACGGGCGGGGGAGGCGTGAGCGGCAAGAAGATCGCCTACGTCCCCGCCGCCTCGGGCGACATCTTCTACATCACGGTGCAGTGCGGCATCGAGGAGGCCGCCGGCAGACTGGGCATGGAGGTCGAGACGCAGGCGCCGGAGAGATTCGAGGCGCCGGCGCAGACGCAGACGCTCAACGCCGTCGCCGCGACCAGCCCCGACGGGCTGATCGTCGCGCCGGCCGACGACACCGCGATGCTCGCGCCGGTCAAGCAGGTCGCCGACGGCGGCGCGACGGTCGTGACCGTCGACCAGCGGCTGAGACAGGCCGACGACGTCGCCTCCGAGATCTTCGGCAACAACGAGGCCGGCGGCGCCGCGGCGGCCGACTTCCTCGTCGAGCGGCTGGGCAGAGGCGCGAAGGTCCTGCTCGTCAACAACAAGCCCGGCGTCTCCTCGACCGACGCGCGCGGCAAGGGCTTCATGGACCGCGCCGAGGAGGTCGGCCTCGAGGTCGTCTCGCAGGAGTACGGCGAGAACGACCCGGCCAGAGTCGCCGCGATCGTCACCGCGACGCTCGCAAAGACGCCCGACCTGAGAGGCATCTTCAGCACCCAGGGCTACGGCGCGATGGGCGCGATCAACGGCCTCAAGTCCGAGGGCAAGGTCGGCAGAGTCCTGCTCGTCGGCTACGACTCGTGGGACAAGGAGATCGAGGCGCTGAAGGCCGGGCAGCTGCAGGCGATCGTCGCCACGCCGCCGCGCGAGGTCGGCGTCGCCGCGGTCGAGAACCTCGCCGCCGCGCTGGAGGGCGGCGAGGTCACCGAGGAGGTCTCGATCGACCCCATAACGATCACAGAGGAGAACGTCGACTCCGCCGAGGTGAGAGCGGCGACGCTGGTCGAGCAGTGCTGAGCGGCGAGCGCAAGGGAACGCTGCTGGGGATCGACGTCGGCGGCACCTTCACCGACGTCGTCCTCTACGACGACGCGACCGGCCGCACGCTGGTCGACAAGGTCTCCTCGACGCCGTCGCAGCCTGGCGACGGCGTCCTCGCCGGCATCCGCCGGCTGCGCGACGTGCACGGCGTCGACGTCGAGGCGCTGTCGATGTTCACGCACGGCTCGACCGTCGCGACCAACGCGCTGCTGGAGCACAAGCTCCCGCGGACCGCGCTGGTCGTGACGGAGGGCTTCCGCGACGTGCTGGAGATCGCCGACCAGCGGCGGCCCGACCCGTTCGACCTGACCGTCATCAAGCCCGCGCCGCTGATCCCGCGCGAGCTGGTGGTCGAGGCGCGCGAGCGCGTCGACCGCGACGGAAGGGTCGTGCGGGCGCCCGACGAGGCCGAGCTGGAGCGGATCGCGGAGGCGGTCGCGGCGCTGGAGGTCGAGGCGGTCGCCGTCTGCCTGCTGTTCGGCTTCCTCGCACCGGCCCACGAGCGCGCGATCGGCCGCGCGCTCGCGGCGCGGCTGCCCGACGTGGCGGTCGTGCTCAGCTCCGAGGTCTGCCCCGAGATCAAGGAGTACGCGCGCGCGTCGACGACAGCGATCGCGGCGGCGCTGCAGCCGCTCGTCGCCGGCTACCTGCGCGAGATGCGCGCCGGGCTGGAGCGCGAGCGGGTCAGCGCGCCGCTGAACATCATGCAGTCCTCCGGCGGCGTGATGACCGCCGAGGAGGCGGCCGTCAACGCCCACCGGATGATCCTCTCCGGCCCCGCCGGCGGCGTGATCGCCGCCGCGCGGCTGGCGCAGAGCAGCGGCCGGCGCGACCTGATCGCCCTCGACATGGGCGGCACCTCGACCGACATCTGCCTGATCGCAGACGGCAGACCGCGGCTGGAGCGCGAGAGCACGTTCGAGGGGCGGCCGGTGAAGGTGCCGCAGGTCGGCATCCACACGATCGGCGCCGGCGGCGGCTCGCTGGCGTGGGTCGACGCGGGCGGGCTCGTCCACGTCGGGCCCGAGAGCGCGGGCGCCCAGCCCGGACCGGCCTGCTACGGCCGCGGCGGCGCGCGCCCGACGACGACCGACGCCCACCTCGTGCTCGGCCGCCTGGCCCCGGGC
>JAEXXR010000163.1 GCA_023405705.1 Actinomycetes bacterium | reverse complement strand
TTGCCGGCCTCGCGCGCCGCCTGGGTGCCGGTGTTCATCGCGACGCCGACGTCGGCCTGCGCGAGCGCGGGCGCGTCGTTGGTGCCGTCGCCGGTCATCGCGACCATCCGGCCGCCCTCCTGGTGCTGCCGGATCAGCGCCAGCTTCGCCTCCGGCGTCGCCTCGGCGAGGAAGTCGTCGACGCCGGCCTCCTGCGCGATCTTCGCGGCCGTCAGCGGGTTGTCGCCGGTCACCATCACCGTCCGGATGCCCATCGCCCGCAGGTGGTCGAACCGCTCCCGCATCCCCTCCTTCACGACGTCCTTCAGGTGGACGACGCCGAGCGCCTGGTTGTCGCGCGCGACCGCCAGCGGCGTGCCGCCGTCGCGCGCGATCCGCTCCAGCTCGAAGCGCAGCTCGGGCGGGACGGCGCCGCCCTCGGCCGCGATCCAGCGCTCGATCGCGTCGCCGGCGCCCTTGCGCAGCCGCACCCCGGCGACGTCGACGCCGCTCATGCGCGTCTGCGCGGTGAAGGGGACGAACTGCGCGTCGAGGTCGGCCAGCTCGCGGCCGCGGATGCCGAGCCGCTCCTTCGCCAAGACGACGATCGAGCGGCCCTCGGGCGTCTCGTCGGCGAGCGAGGCGAGCTGCGCCGCCTCCGCCAGCTCGCGCTCGCCGACGCCCGGCATCGGCACGAACTCCGACGCCTGGCGGTTGCCGAGCGTGATCGTGCCGGTCTTGTCGAGCAGCAGCACGTCGACGTCGCCGGAGGCCTCGACCGCGCGGCCGCTGAGCGCGAGCACGTTGCGGCGCACCAGCCGGTCCATGCCGGCGATGCCGATCGCCGACAGCAGCGCGCCGATCGTCGTCGGGATCAGCGCCACGAGCAGGCTGACGAGCGTCGCGATCGAGATCGTCGTGCCGGCGTAGTCGGCGAACGGCCGCAGCGTCACGACGACGACGAGGAAGATCAGCGTCAGGCCGGCGAGCAGGATCCCGAGCGCGATCTCGTTCGGCGTCTTGCGGCGGTTGGCGCCCTCGACCAGCGCGATCATGCGGTCCAGGAACGACTCGCCGGGCTTCTGCGTGATCTCGACGACGATCTCGTCGGAGAGGACGCGCGTGCCGCCGGTGACGGCCGAGCGGTCGCCGCCGGCCTCGCGGATCACCGGCGCCGACTCGCCGGTGATCGCCGACTCGTCGACGGAGGCGATCCCGGCGATCACGGTCCCGTCGCCGGGGATCGGCTCGCCGGCCGCGACGACCACGACGTCGCCGGGCTGCAGCTCGGCGGCCGGCTTCGTCCCGCCGTCGCGCAGTCTCGCCGGCAGCTCGCTGCGCATCGTCCGCAGCGTCGCCGCCTGCGCGCGGCCGCGGCCCTCGGCGACCGCCTCGGCGAGGTTGCCGAAGATCACCGTCAGCCACAGCCAGATCGAGACGACGAGCGTGTACCAGGCGGGGTCGTCACCGGCCCCGCCGATCGTGCCGCCGAGCGCCTGCACGAGCCAGACGAGCGTCGTCACGACGGCGCCGATCTCGACGACGAACATGACGGGGTTGCGGACCATCTGGCGCGGGTCGAGCTTGCGCAGCGCGTCGAGGAGCGCGGTCTTGAGGATCGCCGGCTCCAGCAGCGAGCGCGACCGCCGCGGGCTGCGGGGCGCGCCGGGCGCCGCCGCCGGCGGGTCGTGGGGCGCCGGCGCGAGCGTCTGGCCGGTCATCGGGCGGTCTCCTGGTCGAGTGCGAGGTTCAGTTCGAGCACGTTCACGCCGGGCTCGCCGAAGAGGCCGAGCCCGCGCCCGTCGGTGTGCTGGTCGACGAGCTGCTGCACGCGGTCGAGGGGCAGCCCGCGCACGTCGGCGACGCGATGGGCCTGGATGCGCGCGTTCGCGAGCGTGATGTGCGGGTCGACGCCGGAGCCGGAGGTCTGGACGGCGTCGGCGGGGATCCGGCCCCGGGTCAGGTCGGGGGCGTATCTGCCCTCGGTTCTGAGGTAGGCGTCGGCGTTGGCCGCGATCGCCTCGCGCGTGTCCTCGCCGTTGGGGCCGGCGTTGCTGAAGAAGGTCGACGACGGGTTGTACTCCGTCTGCGACGGGCGGCTGTGGAAGTAGCGGGCTGCTCTGAAGCCCTGGCCGAGCAGCCGCGAGCCGACGACCTGGCCGTCGACCGTCACCTGGCTCCCGTTCGCGGCGCCGGGGAAGGCGACCTGCGCCACCCCGGTCACCGCCAGCGGGTAGGCGAGGCCGAGCACGAGCGTCAGCGCCAGCAGCGCGACGACGGTGGAGAGAGCGTCTCGCTTCATCAGAACATCCGATCCGTCAGGCCCTGCACGACCGGGCCGAGCAGCAGCGCGGGGACGAAGGTGAGGAGGGCGACGAGCAGGATCGTCCCGACCGTCAGCACCCCGAAGGTGCCGGTGTCGGTCCGCATCGTGCCCGGGCCCGCCGGGTGGACTCTGCGGCCGGCGAGCGCGCCTGCGATCGCGAGCACCGCCAGCAGCGGCAGGAAGCGGCCGGCGAGCATCGCCAGGCCGCCGAGCAGGTCGGCGAAGGTGATGCCGAAGGCGCCCACGTTGCCGGGGCCGTTCGGCTGCACGAAGCCGGTGTAGCCGGCGAAGGCCGAGCCGTTGTTGTTGGCCTGCGAGACGTAGGCGTAGAGCGTCTCGGAGAAGCCCTGCGGGCCGCCGTTGTAGACCGACTCCAGGCCGTATCTGGTGCCGATCGCCAGCGCGGTCGCGACGAGCACCAGCAGCGGCACCGCGAGCGTGCCGACCATCGTCAGCTTCACCTCGCGGGCGCCGATCTTCTTGCCGAGCAGCTCGGGCGTGCGGCCGACCATCAGCCCCGCGATGAAGACGGCGAGGATGACGAACATCAGCATGCTGTAGAGGCCGGAGCCGACGCCGCCGAAGATCACCTCGCCGGTCATCATGTTGGCCATCGGGATCGCGCCGCCGATGCCGGTCAGCGACTCCATCGCGGCGTTGACCGCACCGCACGAGGCGACCGTCGTGACGACCGCGAACAGCGACGTCCCGCTCAACCCGAAGCGCGTCTCCTTGCCCTCCAGGTTGCCGCCCGCGATCCCGGCGAGGTGCTGCGCCGGCGAGCCGTTGGACTCGGCGACGTACACGATCGCGACGGCCGCCGCGAGGAAGGCGAACATCGCGCCGTAGATCATCCAGCCCTGGCGGCGGTTGCCGACCATCCGGCCGAAGGTCGCGGTCAGGCCGGCGGGGATGATCAGGATCGCCAGCATCTGGACGAAGTTGACGAGGCCGCTCGCGTTCTCCAACGGCATCGCCGAGTTGACGTTGAAGAAGCCGCCGCCGTTGGTGCCGAGCAGCTTGATCGCCTCCTGCGAGGCGACCGGCCCGAGCGTGATCGCCTGCTTGACCCCTTCGAGGCTGGTGAAGGCCTGCGCCGGCGACAGCGACTGGACGACGCCCTGGGAGACGAAGAACAGCGCGATCAGCGTCGACAGCGGCAGCAGCACGTAGAGCAGCGCGCGCGTGAAGTCGACCCAGAAGTTGCCGAGCGTTCTGAGGCTGCGGGCGGAGAAGCCGCGGATGACGGCGATCACCGCCGCGATGCCGACCGCCGCGGAGACGAAGTTCTGCACCGCGAGGCCGGCCATCTGGCTGAAGTTGGAGAGCGTCGTCTCGCCGGCGTAGTACTGCCAGTTGGTGTTGGCGACGAACGACGAGCTGGTGTTGAAGGAGAGGTCGGCGGGGCCCGAGTCGAAGCCGGCCGGGTTGAAGGGATGGAGGCCCTGCGTGCGCAGGATCAGGTACAGCAGCAGCCACGAGCCGAGGCTGACGAGCAGGACCGAGCGGGCGTACGCCTTCCAGTCCTGCTCCTTGGCCGGGTCGGTGCGGATCAGGCGGTAGAAGCCGCTTTCCGCCCGGCCGGCGGTGGCCGGGAGGATCGCGTCACCGCGGAAGACCTTGTGCATGTAGGCGCCGATCAGCGGCGTCAGCGCGGTCAGGACCGCGCAGAAGACGGCGATCTGGAGCCAGCCCAGCGCGGTCATCAGAGCTTCTCCCCGCGCAGGAGCGCGTACGCGAGGTACGCGAAGACGAGGACCGAGACGACGAGGCCGGCGACGTTGGCGGCGCTCATGTCCGATCGATCCCTTCGATCAGTGCGAGCATCGCGGCGAAGAAGAGAACCGCGATCCCGATAACGAGCAGATCCATGGGTATGAGCGTGCGCCCGCGCCCGCCCAGCCCCGGTCAAGATTCAGCCCGGAGGCGTCAAGATTTCGTCAAGGTCGGTGGGCGGGTGCGCTCACCCAGTCGAGAGCGATGGCTTTCTGATGTTGCTGAGCGACAGCAGAAAGCCGTCGCTCTGCGACGTGGGGCGTGCGGTGCCGGTCAGCGGGCGACGCGGACGAGCGTCGTGCGAGCGGGGCGGCTGCTCGTGCCGGTGCGCAGGAGGGTGACCCACGCCTCGCGCTCGCCGAGCGCCGTCGTCCACAGCGTCTGGGCGCTGCGGCCGGGGGTGCCGTGCGGGCACTCGCCGGGCTCGCGGCCCTGCGTCGTGCGGTGGTGCTCGTGGCCGGGGTCGCGGCGGGCGGTCGAGCCGATCCGCAGCAGCGTGCGCGAGCGGCCGCCGGCGAGTCTGGCGAGCAGCAGCCGCTGGTCGCAGTTGCCGGCGCGGACGTACAG
>JAEXXR010000156.1 GCA_023405705.1 Actinomycetes bacterium | reverse complement strand
GCCCGCCGCCCCCTCCTCGGGCGTCGGCCTCGCCGGCATGCGCGAGCGCGTCGCCGCGCTCGGCGGCACGCTCGCCGCCGCCCCCGACGGGAACGGCGGCTTCGCGATCAGGGCGTCGTTCCCGCTGCGCTAGAGGGCGCGGTCGCGGCGCGCGAGCGCCTTCTGCACGAGCAGGTTGAGCGCGAGCAGCCCGACGATCGCGACCAGCAGCATCGTCGCCAGCACGTTGACCTCCGGCGGGACGCCCTGGCGGGTGGCGCCGAAGATGAACAGCGGGAAGGTCTGCGTCTGGCCGGCGTTGAAGCTCGTGATCACGTAGTCGTCGATCGACAGCGCCGCCGACAGGATCGCGGCCGCGGCGACGCCGGGCGCGATCAGCGGCAGCGTCACCGTGCGGAAGGTCGTCCACGGGCGGGCGCCGAGGTCGCGCGAGGCCTCCTCGATCCGCAGGTCCATCCCCTCCAGCCGCGCCCGCACCGTCACGACGACGTAGGAGACGCTGAAGGTGACGTGCGCGATCACGATCGTCACGAACCCGGTCTCGACGCCGGTCACGAGGAACATCGCCAGCAGCGCGGCGCCCATCACGACCTCGGGCGTCGCCATCGGCAGGAAGACGAGGAAGTCGAGCTGGTCGCGGCCGCGGAAGCGGTGGCGGACCAGCGCGAGCCCCAGCAGCGTCCCCAGCACGACCGCGATCAGCGCGCACAGCAGCGCGATCAGGACCGAGTTCTCCAGCGCTCTCGCGAGGTCGGGGTCGGAGAAGGGGTGGAGCCAGTGGTCGAGTGTGAAGCCGTGCCAGGTGAAGTTGAAGCGGCCTCTGTTGTCGTTGAACGAGAACAGGATCACCAGCGCGACGGGCGCGGCGAGCAGCAGCGCGACGGCCGCCGACCAGATGCCGAGTGCGCCGCCGCGGATGCGGTCGACCGACATCAGACCGCCGCCTCGGTCAGCGTGCGGGCGCCGAGCAGCCGCGTGTAGAGCGCGATGCCGAGCAGGATGAAGAGCATCAGGATGAACGACAGAGCCGCTGCCGTCGGGTAGTCGAGGACGTTGAGGAACTTCGACTGGATCACGTTGCCGATCATGTACTGCTTCGGCGTGCCCAGCAGTGCGGCGTTGACGTAGTCGCCGCAGGCGGGGATGAAGCACAGCAGCGTGCCGGCGAAGATGCCGGGCAGCGCCAGCGGCAGCGTCACCGTGCGGAAGGCGGTCGCGCGCGAGGCGTGCAGGTCGGTCGCCGCCTCGATCAGCCGCCGGTCGATCTTCGTCAGCGCGACGTAGAGCGGCAGCAGCATGAACGGCAGGAAGTTGTAGGCGATGCCGGCGATCACGGCCGCGTTCGTCGCCAGCACGCGGCCGTCGTCGGCGACGAGGCCGACGGCGCGCAGCGTCTCGACGACCCAGCCGTTGTCGGCGAGGATCTGCTGCCAGGCGACCGTCCGCAGCACGTAGGAGACGAAGAACGGCAGCACCGCGAGCGCCAGCAGCACGCCCTTGGAGCGTCTCGCCTTGAACGCGAGGAAGTAGGCGAACGGGAAGGCGAGCGCGAAGTCGATCAGCGTCGCCGCGGCGGCGAAGGCGATCGAGCGCAGGAACTGCGCGCGGTAGTCGACGAGCGCGTCCCAGTAGGTGGAGAAGGCCCACGCGCCCTCGTAGCCGCGCGCCGCGTCGCCGTCCATCAGCGAGACGTTCAGCTGGTTGACGAGCGGGATCCCGTAGAACAGCAGCAGCCACAGCAGCGCGGGGACGGCGAGCAGCCAGCCGCGCGAGCGGTGCCTGCGGACGCGGCCCGTCGTGACGCGGCCCCTCATGCGCCCGTCACCTTCGCCATCGCCTCCTTCATCGCCAGCTCGTCCGCCGTCGAGAAGGAGGGGTAGGGCTGGAGCTTGGCGCGCACCTCGTCGGGCGGGAAGACCAACGGGTTCTCGGCCAGCTCCGGGTCCTCTCTGGCGAGGATCTCCTGGACGCCTCTGACCGGGCTGATGTAGCAGACCCAGGCGCACAGCTGCGCGGCGACGGCCGGGTCGTAGAGGTGGTTCATCATCGTCTCGGCGGCGTACGGATGCTCGGCCTTCGCCGGCATCACGAGGTTGTCGGTGAACAGCACCGCGCCCTCCTCGCCGTAGGCGAAGCGGAGGTCGGGGTTGTCGGCCTGCAGCTGGACCATGTCGCCCGAGTAGGCGAGCGACAGCGCGACGTTGCCCTTCGCGAGGTCGGTCGTGTAGTCGTTGCCGGTGAAGCGGCGGAACTGGCCGGCGGCGTTCGCTCTGGCGAGGTACTCGATCGCCTCCAGCTCGTCGTCGAGCGTCGCGTTCGTCGCGTCCCTGCCCTGCATCACGAGCACGGTGCCGGCGCCGTCGAGCACGTCGGAGAAGAAGGTGACGCGACCCTTCCACTCGGGGTTGAACAGCTCTCTGAGGCTGTGCAGCTCGCGGCCGGTCTGCTTGATGTCGTAGCCGATCCCGACCGCGCCGGACTGGTAGGGCAGGCTGAACTGGCGCTGCGGGTCCCACGACGGTCTCGCGAGCGTGTCGACGACGTTGACGGCGTTGGGGACGTTGTCGCGGTCGATCGGCTCGAGCTGGCCGCTGCGGATCATCCGCGCCACCAGCCAGTCGGAGAGGACGGCGAGGTCGCGCCCGGTCGGCTGGCCGGCCGCGAGCTGCTGGCGGACCTTCGAGTAGAAGTCGTTGTTGTCGTTGATCTCCTCGACGTGCTTGACGCGCCCGCCGTACTTCTCGTCGAAGTCTCTGAGGATCGCCTTGTCCATGTAGAGCGCCCAGTTGGCGAAGACCCACTGGCCGAGCGTCACCCGCGCGTGGTCGACGCGCTCCGCCTCGGCCTGGCGCTCGCGCAGGCCCTTCTCGTTCGTGCCCTCGATCGAGCCGCAGGCGGCGAGCAGGCTCGCGAGGCCGAAGGCGGCCGCGGCGCTGGAGCCGCGGCCGATCAGCTGGCGGCGCGACAGCCGCGCGTCAGCCATCGGCCCGCCCGGCCTGCTCGGCCGCCGCATCGACGGCGAAGGTGTGCTCGGGCGCCCAGACGACGTCGACCTCCTGGCCGAGCGTCCCCGCGTGCGGGTCGCCGGCCGCGACGTTCTGGCTGACGACGGTGAGCTGCGCGCCGTCGGCGGTGCGGACGATCCAGTGGGTCGAGACGCCGAGGTAGGAGCCCTCGACGATGCGGCCGCGGAC
>JAEXXR010000068.1 GCA_023405705.1 Actinomycetes bacterium | reverse complement strand
TCGCCGTAGGCCTCCAGCACCTCGGCGGCGACGCGCGGCCAGGCGTAGCGCTGCGCGTGCGCGGCGGCGGCGACGCCCATCGCGGCGAGCCTGCCGCGCTCGTGCCACAGGTCGCGCAGCGTCTCGGCGAGCGCGGTCGCGTCGCCGTGCGGCACCAGCACGCCGTCGATACCGTCGCGCACGACGTCTCTGTAGCCGGCGATGTCGGAGGCGACGACCGGCGTGCCGGCCGCGAACGCCTCCGTCAGCACCATCCCGAAGCTCTCGCCGCCGAGCGACGGCGCGCACAGCACGTCGGCGCCCTCCAGCACGCGCCGCTTCTCGTCGTCGTCGACGCGGCCGAGGACGCGGATGCCGCGGTCGTCGAGCAGCAGCGGCTCGACCTCCTCGCGGTTGGCGCCGACGATCGTCAGCTCGACCGGGATGTGCTCGCGCAGCGCCTCGTAGGCGCGCAGCAGCACCGGCAGGCCCTTGCGCTCGACCGCCTGGCCGACGAAGGCGATCCGCAGCCTCTCGTGGGCGCCCTTCGGCGTGCCGAGGTCGGGAACGCCGAGCGCGGCGCCGGCCGCGACGGCAGAGTCGCCCGGCAGCGCCGCGGAGACCGGGACGGCGACGCCGTTGGGGATGATCCGGTAGCGGCCGCCGAAGAAGCGCTGCGCCGTCCACGCCGCCGCCTCCGAGACCGCGATCCGCACGTGCAGGTGGTTGAGCACCCGCCGCGCGCCCATGACGTTGGCGACGTTGTTGGAGAAGCGGTTGGTCGAGTACGCGTGGAAGGTCCCGACCAGCGGCGCGTTCGTGCTGACGCAGGAGTCCCAGCAGAGCGTCGGCGCCACCGGCTCGTGCAGGTGGACGACGTCGAAGCGGCCGTCGCGCAGCTCGCGACGCATCGTCGCGACGCCGCCGGGCGTCGCCGACAGGTTCGAGACGGCGCCGTTGGCGTTGAAGCCGACGGTCCCGCCGAGCGGGATCAGATAGTCGGGAATCTCACGCTGCTGGGGAGCAGCGCCTCTGTGGAGGATCCGGGCGCGACGGTCGTCCGGATCGAAGGGAGCCAGGACGCGCACGTCGTGGCCCTCGGAGAGGAAGGTCTCTGCAAGGGCCTCGATGTGACGGGTGACGCCGCCCGGATAGGTCCACGAATACGGTGAGACCAGGGCTACGCGCATCAGACGGGGATGCTATCGCGGATGCCGGCGCCGAACGCTGGGGTTGTCCCCACTTTCACGCGGCTCTCATCTGGAGGGCGCGCGATCGGGTCTCCCCCTCCTCTTGGCGAGGAGGCGGCCGGCGCGTCGCGCGCGGGCGACGCGCGGGCGCGGACCTAGACGGCGGAGACCTCTTCCTCCTCCGCCACGCGGAAGGAGGAGCCGCAGCCGCAGGCCGCGACGACGTTGGGGTTGTCGACCTTGAAGCCGGCGCCCTGCATCTCGTCGACGTAGTCGATCACGGAGCCCTGCACGTACGGCAGGCTCGGCTTGTCGACGAGCAGGCGGATGCCTCTGTCCTCGAAGACCACGTCCCCGTCGCGCTCCTGGTCGAAGGCGAGCGCGTACTGGAAGCCCGAGCAGCCTCCGCCGCGCACGCCGACGCGCAGCCCGGCGGTCTCGACGGCCGTGCCCTGCGACGCGAGGAACTCGTGGACCTTCTCGGCGCCCTTGTCGGTCAGCGTGATCATGTGCTTCTCCGTGCGGTTCCGAAAGCTCTGGGTGCATCGGGGCGCGGTTCGCCCCCTCACTTCATTCAGTGTAGCGACCCCCGGAAGGCCCGCGAGCCTCGCTACCCTTGTGCGATGGCGACGAGCGAAGAGCTTCAGCAGCGCATCGAGGCGGCCCTCCCCGGCGCATCCGTGCAGGTGTCGGGCGACGACGGGCATCACTTCGAGGCCATCGTGGTCGCCCCGCAGTTCGAGGGCAAGAGCCGGATCGCCCAGCACCGGCTCGTCTACGACGTGTTCGAGGGCGAGCTCGGCGGCAGCATCCACGCGCTCTCCCTGCAGACCAAGGCTCCAGCGAGGACTTCATCGTGAGTGACGAGACCAACCCGCTCCGGGACGCGATCAGAGAGGCGATCGACGAGAACCCGGTGATCCTGTTCATGAAGGGCACGCCGGAGCAGCCTATGTGCGGCTTCTCGGCGCGCACCGCCGCGGCGCTGCAGACGCTCGGCGCGCCCTTCGCCGCGGTCGACATCCTGCCGGACCCGCGGATCCGCCAGGAGCTGTCGGCGCTCTCCAACTGGCCGACGATCCCGCAGCTGTTCGTCAGAGGCGAGCTGATCGGCGGCGCCGACATCGTCGCCGAGATGTACGAGAGCGGCGAGCTGGCCGAGACGCTCGGCGTCGAGACCCCGGCCGCCCCCGAGCCGCCGGCGGCCGAGAGCGGCGAGGCGCCGCCGCTCTCGATCGAGAACCGCCTCGGCTGAGCGCAGACGGCCTGCCGGCAGCGGGCGGCGCTAGCGCGTCACCCGCACCGGCAGCTCGCCGCGGCCGTCGATCCGCAGCCCTTCGACGGCCCCGGCGCGCCATCTCGCCGAGCCCAGCCG
>JAEXXR010000031.1 GCA_023405705.1 Actinomycetes bacterium | reverse complement strand
GTCGAGGATGGCGTCGAGGGCGGCGGCGGCGCGGGGGTCGGGCCACTGGTCCAGCTCGCGGAGGGTGCTGACGAAGTAGCCGTAGGTCGCGAGGAAGACGGCGTCGGCGATCGCTCTCGGGTGCGCGTAGCCGTCCGCGACGGCCGCCTCCAGCAGCGCCTCGCGATGGGTCTTGGAGATCCCGCTCATCGCCTCCTCGACCTCGGGGGCGACCGTGCTCGTGCTGACGACCTCGACCATCAGTCTGCGGATCGCGAGGTCGCCCGGGCCGGTCGTGCACGACCAGCGGGCGAGCGCGCGCAGCTGGTCGCCGGGCGCCGCGCTCTCCTGCACCGCCGCGCTGTCGGCCTGCCAGCCCTCCATCGCGATCCGCACGGCGTTGACGAGCAGCTCGACGCGGGTCGGCAGGTACTTCGTCACCAGCTTCGTCGAGCCGCCCAGCGCCTTCGCGATCGCGCGGTAGGAGATCGCCTCGACGCCGCCCTCGTCGGCGATCGCGAGCGTCATCTCCCCGATGTCGCGCAGACGCTCCTCGACGTCGATCTCGATCGGCATGTCGCGAAGCATATGTCTTGACATCGACGGCGCACGCTGCCTAACCTGTCGTTAGGCAACGGTGTTGCCTCACCTCGGGAACGGGCCGGTCGCCCCACCCGTGGATGTCGTTCGGAGAGGAAGGTTGAGCATGTCGTCACGCGTCTCTCGGGTCGAGGCCGAGCCGAGCCCGGACGCGGCGCAGTCGTGCATGGTCCGCATGCGCGACGGCGTCCGCCTGGCCACCGACGTCTACCTGCCCCAGGCGGACGGACCGGTGCCGGCGATCCTCGTCCGGCTGCCCTACGACAAGGCCAGCCGGTACACGTTCTTCCCGCTGCTGGCGCCCTCCGTCACGGCGCGCGGCTACGCGCTGGTCGTCCAGGACGTGCGCGGCAAGTTCGGCTCCGAGGGGGAGACGCTCGCCTTCGTCCACGAGACCGACGACGGCTGGGACACGCTCGACTGGGTCGTCAACCAGGGCTGGTCCGACGGCGAGGTCGGCATGTTCGGCGACTCCTACTACGGCTTCACGCAGTGGGCGGCGCTCGCCAGCGGCCACCCGGCGCTGAAGGCGATGGTGCCGCGGATGACGAGCGCGCGGCTGGGCAGCGGCGAGCGCGTCGCGCAGCCGGTCGTCGAGGGCGGCGCGCGCACGCGCGAGGTGCCTTCGCTCGTCCAGGCCGACTACCTCTCCCACTACTGGGTCGACCAGTACATCTACGACTTCGAGCACGACTGGAGCGTCCGGCCGATCGCGGCGATCTTCGATCGCGGCGCCGACGCCGTCGGCGGCCGCTCGGGGACGCTCGACATGGTGATGCCGCACCGGGTGCGCTTCCCGGTCTTCCGCGGCCGCGACCCGTTCGACGCGCGGCCGATCCCGATCCTGCACGCGATCGGCTGGTTCGACAACCTCGCCGGCGCGCAGATCCGCGACTACCTCGAGCTCGCCTCGCGGCCGGAGTGGGCGCCGCTCCAGTACCTCTACGCAGACGCCGTCGACCACGAGAACTACCAGCTCGCCGACACGCCGATCGACGCGCAGAGCGACCACGACGCCGACGACGCCGCCCTGCAGCGGATGCTGCCGCGCTACATCGAGCCGGCGCTCGACTTCTTCGACGTCTTCCTGAAGCGCGGGCGGCCGGCGGCGCAGCTGCCGCAGGTGCTGTGGAACCTCGGCCACGTCGGCGACCGCGAGGCGGCGGCGTGGCCGCCGCCGGAGGCGCAGACGCATGTGCTGCGGCTGACCGCCGACGGCGGGCTGACGGACTCAGGCGCAGCGGTCGCGCCCGGCGAGGTCGCCTGGCGCCACGACCCGCAGGACCTCGTCCCCTCCGCGGTCGAGAACGCGTTCGCCTTCCTCAGCGAGTACCCCGACGAGGCGGCGACCGGGGAGCGCGCCGACGTGCTGGCGTTCACGAGCGAGCCGCTGACGGAGCCGCTCGACATCGCCGGCGCCGTGGAGCTGCGGCTGACGCTGACCGCGACCGGCCCGACGACCGACGTCTTCGCGAGGCTGCTCGACGTCGCGCCGGACGGCGCGGCGCGGATGATCGTCCGCGGCGAGACGCAGGCGCTCGACCCGCTGAACGATCCAGCGGTCGTCGCCGTCGGCCTCGGCCACACCGGCTACCGCGTGCGCCCCGGCCACCGGCTGCGGCTGCACGTCTGCTCCAGCGACTACCCGCTCTACCTGCCCAACCCGGGCACGGCCGAGAACCCGTGGCTGGCGGTCGAGACGGCCGCGACGACGCAGACGCTCCACGTCGGCGACGGCACCGTCGCCGAGCTGCGGCTGTCGGTCATCGGCGCGGGGGAGGCCGGCGATGCCTGAGCCGACGGAGCAGAGAGAACCGGCGCGGCGGGACGATCCGATCGAGCTGACCCGCCTCACCGCCACCGAGGCGCTCGCGCGCCTGCGCGCGGGCGAGCTGACGTCCACCGAGCTGACCGACGCGGTGATCGCACGCGCCGAGGCGGTCGAGCCGACCGTCAACGCCTTCACCGTGACGATGTTCGAGCAGGCGCGCGAGGCGGCCGCGGCCGCCGACGTGCGCTGGCGCGAGGGGACGGCGCGCCCGCTGGAGGGCCTGCCGATCGCGATCAAGTCCTCGACGCCGCTCGCCGGGCAGCCGTACACGAGCAGCTCGCTGCTGTTCGCCGAGCGCAAGGCGGAGGTGACGGCGCCGGCGGTCCAGCGGATCCTCGATGCCGGCGGGATCGTCCACGCGCGCACGACCGCGCCGGAGTTCGCCTGCGCGCCGTTCACCCACTCGCGGCTGTACGGGATCACGCGCAACCCGTGGAACCCCGCGTTCAGCCCCGGCGGCTCCTCCGGCGGCGCGGCCGCGGCGCTCGCCGCCGGCACGACCGTGCTCGCCGACGGCTCCGACATCGGCGGCTCGATCCGCATCCCGGCCTCCTCGTGCGGGATCGTCGGCTACAAGCCGCCGCACGGCCGCGTGCCGCTCGGCGGCTCGGCCGGGCTCGACCTCTACTGCCACCTCGGCCCGATGGCGCGCACCGTCGAGGACTGCGCGCTGCTGCACGGAGTGATCGCGGGCCCGCACCCGTGGGACATGATGTCGCTGCCGCCGATGGAGGCGCCGCAGGCGCCGTTCCGCGACCCCGCCGGCCTGCGCGTCGGGCTGTCGCTCACGCTCGGCGGCTACGTCATCGACCCCGAGGTCGCCGCCGCCACGCGCGCCGCGGCCGAGTGGCTGGCGCAGGCCGGCGTCGAGGTCGAGGAGGTCGACCCGGCGTGGGACCCGGCGGAGATCGCGCTGGCCGCGCGGATCCACTTCGGCACGCTGTTCGCGCAGGAGATGGAGCCGCTGCTGGCGCAGCGCGACCAGCTGACGCCGCACGCGATCGACTTCGTCGAGCGCAGCGTCCCGGTCGCGCGCGAGCACGGCTACCTGCGCTCGCTGGAGCTGGCCGGCAGAGCGCAGGCGGCGCTGGCGGCGGTCTTCGCGCAGGTCGACGTGCTGATCTGCCCGACGCTGCCGATCGCGGCCTTCGCCGCCGGGGAGGACTACGTCGAGCGGCCGGTCGTCGTCGACGGCACCCCGCTCGACGACGTGCTCGCGAGCCTGACGACGGTGCCGTTCAACGTCTGCTCGCGCCACCCGGTGCTGAGCGTGCCGTCCGGGCGCGACGCCGCCGGGGTGCCGACCGGCCTGCAGGTCGTCGGCCGCCCGCACGACGAGGAGAGCGTCTTCCGCGTCGCCGCCGCCGTCGAGCGGCTGACGCAGTCGTCGTACACACCACAACGAGGAGCGGTGCTGTGATGGGAGAAGGTGCGATGAGCGCGACACGGCGCGAGGTGCTGCGCGGGGCTGCCGCGGGCGCGGCGGTCGTCGGCGTCGGCGGGCTGCTGGC
>JAEXXR010000017.1 GCA_023405705.1 Actinomycetes bacterium | reverse complement strand
GTGCCGGCGCCGCGGCGGGTCGTCAGGTAGCCCTCGGCGGTCAGCTGCGCGTACGCCTCGACGACGACCCCGCGGGAGATCGCGAGCTGCCGCGCCAGCTCGCGCGTCGCCGGAAGCCGGGTGCCGGGCAGCAGGTGGCCGCCGCGGATGCCCTCGCGCAGCTGCTCCTCCAGCTGGACGTGCAGCGGCAGCGGCGCGCGCCCGTTCGCCGGGGCGCGGTCGAGCGTCAGCAGCAGCTCCACGCCGCGCCTCTCGCTCGGTCCTCTGGGCAGCTCCCCCTTTGGTCCTGTCGAGCGGTCCGCATCGGTCGTACCGTAGCGCCGCGCCAGGTGACCGCAGCGGCGGCGGCCGGTCGCTGCTGCGGCCGGCCCTGGCCGGCCGCTCAGGCCGGCTTGCGCGCCGCGATCAGCAGGTTGTAGAAGATCGCGGCCGGCAGGCGGCCTTCGAGCAGCTTGTCGTCGAGCTTCTGGAAGGCGAGGTAGCCGCGGTAGGCGTACTGCCGCCAGCCCCACGGCACGTCCTCGGGCTCGGCGGTCGCCTCCAGCACGCGGTTGGTCCAGCCGAACCAGTTCGCGGTCAGCTCCTCGCCGCGGACGTTGACGTCGGCGAAGCCGGCCTTGCGCGCGACGTCGGCGAGGTCGCCGGGGGCGAAGGCGTGGATGTCGACGAACTGCTCCAGCGCGTGGTCCTCGTGGTGGCCCTGCGAGCCGCCGTGCCCGTTGCCGGCGGCGCCGGCCGGGCGCGCTCTCAGCACCCAGCGCCAGGCGGGCGCGACGGCGCCGGCGCCGCGCTTGGGCAGCTGCGCGATGCGGTCGCCGTAACGGGAGGGCTCACCGGCGAAGACGACCGTCCCGCCCGGCTTCAGCACGCGGTGGAACTCGCCGAAGGCGCGCTCCAGGTCGGGCAGGTGGTGCAGGACGGCGTGGCCGAGCACGAGGTCGAAGGAGGCGTCCTCGAACGGCAGCTCCTCGGCGCCGGTGACGGCCGTCTCGACGTCGAGGCCGAGCCGCTCGGCGTTGCCGCGCAGCGTCTCGATCATCCCCGGCGAGATGTCGGTGCAGGTCGCCTGCTCGACGACGCCGGCCTGCAGCATGCAGAGCGAGAAGTAGCCGGTCCCGGCACCGATCTCCAGCGATCTGCCGAAGCCCTGGTCGAGCCGCTTGCCGAGCACCTTGCGCAGCTTCATCAGCACCTGCTGCTGGCCCGGCTCCCCGAAGTCGATCCCCCACTTGGCGTCGTAGCTGTCGGCGGCGACGTCGTGGTACTTCTCGTTGACGAGGCGGATGTCCTCGGCCGTGCTTGGAGCCTCCATAGGCCGCGGGAGTCTACGCTGTCGCACTTCATGGAGACCGCATACGTTCAGTCGAACCAGCCCGAGGGCGTGCCGCCGCTGGAGCTGACCGGCGAGCGCACCCTGCCGGACGTGCCGGAGGAGAACTACTGGTACCGCCGGCACCTCGTCGTCTACGAGTGGATCGCCGCGCGCACGACCGGGCTGCGGGTGGTCGACATGGCCTGCGGCGAGGGCTACGGCACCGAGGTGCTGTCGCGCGGCGCCCGCTCGGTCGTCGGCGTCGACGCCAACCCGGAGGCGCACGAGCACGCGCGCCTGCGCTACAGACGGCCGAACGTCCGCTTCGCGCGCGACCTCGTGGAGCGCTTCGCCGAGCCGTGCGACGCGGTCGTCTTCCTGCAGACGATCGAGCACGTGCAGAACCCGGGCGAGATCCTCGAGCACTTCAAGTCGATGCTGGAGCCCGGCGGGGTCGCCTACGTGTCGACGCCGAACCTGCTGACGCTCGCGCCCGAGGGGGCGGAGAAGTCCGAGAACCCGTGGCACGTGAAGGAGTACCGCGCCGAGGAGTTCCGCGCGCTCTGCGCCGCGCACTTCCCGCAGGTCGAGCTGCACGGCCTCTTCCACGCGCGCAAGCTGGCAGTCCACGAGCTCGCGATCAGACGGCTCGGCTGGGACGCCGTCCACAAGAAGCTCGGCATCACGAGAGCGTTCTACGACCGCTTCACCCCGGCGATCTCCGCGCGCGACTTCGCACTGCGCCCGGGCGACGACGCGAAGCTGTCGCGCGCGCTCGACTTCGTCGCGGTCTGCCGCACGTAGGCTTCCGCGGATGACCGGGCCCGACCGCGGCGAGCTGGCGCTCGTCCTCCACACGCACATGCCCTACGTCGAGGGCTACGGGACGTGGCCGTTCGGCGAGGAGTGGCTGTGGGAGGCGACCGCGACCTGCTACCTGCCGCTGCTGGAGGCGCTCGACGCGCACGGCGGCGGCAACGTGACGCTCTCGCTGACGCCGGTCCTCGCCGACCAGCTGGCGGCGCCCGGCGTCGCCGACCGCTTCGCCGCGTTCCTGCGCGACGTCCGCCGCGAGACGCACCGGATCGACGTCGAGGGCTGCCGCGCGTCCGGCAGGGAGGAGTGGGCGGCCGAGCTGGCGCGGGCGGCCGGCGACTACGAGCGCGCGCTCGCGCGCGTCGAGGCGCTCGGCGGCGACCTGCTC
>JAEXXR010000717.1 GCA_023405705.1 Actinomycetes bacterium | reverse complement strand
CAGCGCCAGCGCGTCGCGCTCGCCCGGGCGCTCGTGCGCGAGCCCGACCTGTTGCTGCTCGACGAGCCGTTCTCCGCGCTGGACGCGCTCACGCGCGTCTCCGCGCAGGCGCTCGTGCGGAGACTGTGGGAGCTGCACCGCCCCGCGGTCGTGATGGTCACGCACGACGTCGAGGAGGCGCTCCTGCTGGCCGACCGCCTGATCCTGATCGAGGACGGGCGGATCGTGCACGACGAGCGCTTCGACCTGCCGCGGCCGCGTCGCCGCGACCACCCGGAGCTGGTCGCACGTCGCAGCGACCTGCTCCGCCGCCTCGGCGTCGACGACGCCGAGTAGCCGCACCGCCGCACAGCCGTCCCCGACGTCCCCGCCTGTCCGACCCCTAGGCCAGAGGAGGCCGCTGCCCCATGACCAGAACCACCCGCCGTCCCTTCCGATTGCTCGCGCTGCTGGCGCTGGCGCTCGCCGCGCTCGTGCTCGCCGCCTGCGGCTCCGACGACGACGGCGGCTCCGACACGGCCGCCGCCGCGGGCGACACGCCGGCCGCCACGACCGACTCCGGCGCGCCCGACCTGAGCGGCGTGAAGCTGCGCGTCGGCACGCAGAAGGACGGCATCAGAGCCGTCCTGCAGAAGTCGGGTCAGCTCGACGACCTGCCGTACGAGATCGAGTGGTCGACCTTCGTCGCCGGCCCGCCGCTGGTCGAGGCCGCCGGCGCCGACAGAATCGACATCGCCTGGGTCGGCTGCGCACCGCCGATCTTCGGCGCCGCCGCCGGCGCCGACTTCAGAGTGATCGCGGCCGTCAAGGAGCGCGACAGCCAGGAGAACCGGATCCTCGTCCCGAGCGACTCCGACATCGCCGCGCTCGCCGACCTGAGAGGCAAGAAGATCGCCGTGCCGAGAGGCACCTCCGGCCACGCCTTCGTGCTCAACGCGCTGAAGTCCGAGGGCCTCGGCCCCGACGACGTCGAGTTCGCCTACCTGGCGCCGCCGGACGCGCTCGCCGCCTTCCAGAGCGGCTCGGTCGATGCGATCTCGATCTGGGATCCGTTCGCGACGCAGGCGCTGGAGACGCTCGACGCGAGAGAGATCGTCGCCGGCGAGCCGTACGAGAGAGGCCTCGGCTTCGAGATCGCCTCCTCCAAGTCGCTGCAGGACCCGGCCAAGGTCGCCGCGATCCAGGACTACCTGAGACGGCTCAACGCCGCCTGGCAGTGGGCCGGCGAGAACCCCGACGAGTGGGCCGAGGCGTGGACCGCCGACGCCGGCCTGCCGATCGAGGTGACGAGAGTCGCGGTGCTGAGAAAGGCCTCCGACATCGTCCCGCTCGACGACGAGATCCTCGCCTCCCAGCAGAGACTGGCCGACCTCTTCACCGAGGTGGGCGAGCTGCCCAGACCGGTCACCTTCACCGACATCGTCGACGACTCGATCTACGACGCCTCCACGGCGTCGGGCACCACCACGACCGAGGGCTAGGAGGTCCGCCATGCCCGTCACCCTGCACTGGTTCCTGCCGACGACCGGCGACTCCCGCACCGACCTCTCGAAGGGCAACGCCGTCGGGGCGCGCAGGCACCTCGACTTCAGCGGCGCGAGCGAGCGGAAGCCGACGGTCGAGTACATCGGGCAGATCGCCCGCTCGGCCGAGCAGCTCGGCTTCGACGCGGCGCTGACGCCGACGAGCAGCTGGTGCGAGGACGCGTGGGTGCTGACCGCCGCGCTCACGCAGGTGACGGAGCGGCTGAGATTCCTCGTCGCGTTCCGCCCGGGCCTCGTCTCGCCGACGCTCGCCGCGCAGATGGCGGCGACCTTCCAGCGCGTCTCGGGCAACCGCCTGCTGCTCAACGTCGTCACCGGCGGCGACGACGTCGAGCAGCGCCGCTTCGGCGACTTCCTCACCAAGGACGAGCGGTACGCGCGCGCCGGGGAGTACCTCGACGTCGTGCGCAGAACGTGGGAGGGCGAGCCGGTCGACCTCGACGGCCGGCACGTGCGCGTCGAGGGCGCGCACGTCCCGAACCCGCCGGAGGTGCCGCCGGGGATCTACCTCGGCGGCTCCTCCGGCCCTTCGCTCGACGTCGCCGCCAGATACGCCGACGTCTACCTGACGTGGGGCGAGCCGCCGGCCGCCGTCGCCGAGAAGATCGCCCGCGTGCGCGAGGCGGCGGAGCGCGCGGGGCGCGAGCTGCGCTTCGGCATCCGCCTCCACGCGATCGCCCGGGACACCTCCGAGGAGGCGTGGGCGGAGGCCGACAAGCTGCTCGCCGGGATCGACGACGACGCGATCGAGCGGGCCCAGGCGACGCTGCGCGCGTCGCAGTCGGAGGGCCAGGCGCGGATGGTCGCCCTGCACGGCGGCAGAAAGGACAACCTCGAGATCCACCCCAACCTGTGGGCGGGGGTGGGCCTCGTCCGCGGTGGCGCCGGCACGGCGCTGGTCGGCTCCCACGAGGAGGTCGCCGACCGCATCGCCGAGTACCACGAGATCGGGATCGACGAGTTCATCCTCTCCGGCTATCCCCACCTCGAGGAGGTCTACCGCGTCGGCGAGGGCGTGCTGCCGCTGCTGTCCGCGCGCGGGCTGCTGGCGGAGCGCGAGCCGGCGAAGGCGCCGGCGTAGAACGGCTCGGCCGGCGCGGGGAACTCCTCGCACCGGCCGGCGACCGCCCCGGTCATGAACTGCTGCCAGATCGGCGCCGGGATCGTCGCGCCGAAGACCTCGCCGTAGCCCGGGACGGCCGACATCGACTGCGTCTCGGTCGGGTAGCCGACCCAGACCGCCGTCGACAGGCTCGGCGTGTAGCCGACGAACCAGGCGTCCGTGAAGCTGCTCGTCGTCCCGGTCTTGCCGGCGGCCGGGCAGCCGATCCCCATCCCGGCCGCGGTGCCGTGGTCGAGCACACCCTCCAGCGCCTGCGTCACCTTCGCGGTCTGGCCGTCGGTGAACTCTTGCGTGCGCGGCGCCGGCAGCCGCGGTCTGACGACCTCGCCGCGGCGCGTGACGCGGACGACCGCGGTCGGCGTGTTGCGCCAGCCGCCGTCCGCGATCGTCGCGTAGGCGTCGGCCATCTCCAGCGGCGTGACGCCGATCCGCAGCCCGCCGATCGACTCGGCCGGGAAGGCGTCGAGCCGGGAGGTGACGCCCATGTCGTAGGCGGCGTCGCGGACGGCGTCGCCGCCGAGGTCGGCGCCGAGCTGGGCGTAGACGGTGTTGTCGGAGCGCGCGATCGCCTCGCTGAGGCTGATCGTGCCGTGGTACTCGTGGTCGTCGGTCTGGACGCTCCAGTCGGGCGCCTGCGGCAGCCAGCCGGCGCCGAGCGGATGCGAGTCGTAGTAGGTCGTCTCGGGGTCGGCGCCCGCGCGCACGGCCGCCATCAGGTCGATCGCCTTGAAGGTCGAGCCGGGCTGGCGGTGGGCGCTGGTCGCGTAGTCGAACTCGCTGTCGGCGTAGGCGGTCGAGGTGACGAGCGCGCGGATGCGGCCGTCGCGCGGGTCGACGGTCGCCAGCGCGGCCGACGGCTGCCCGGGCTGGTCGAGGTGGTCGGCGATCGCCTGGCGGCCGAGCGCCTGCAGCCGCGGCTCGATCGAGGTCTCGACGTGGAGGCCGCCGCGGCGGAGGGCGGCGCGGCCGTAGCGGTGGAGCAGCTCACGCTCGACGAGGTCGACGACGTAC
>JAEXXR010000679.1 GCA_023405705.1 Actinomycetes bacterium | reverse complement strand
CTGCTCGACGCCGCCGGCCCGCGGCTGCGCGTCGTCGCCAACGTCGCCGTCGGGCATGACAACGTCGACCTCGCCGCCGCGGCCGCCCGCGGCGTCGTCGTGACGAACACTCCCGGCGTGCTGACCGACGCGACCGCCGACCTGGCGCTCGCGCTGCTGCTGGCGGCGACGCGGCGGATCGGCGAGGGCGAGCGGCTGCTGCGCGCCGGGCGGCCGTGGTCGTGGGAGCTGGGCTTCCTGACCGGCCCCGCCCTGCAGGGGAAGCTGCTCGGGATCGTCGGCCTGGGCGAGATCGGACAGGCGGTCGCGCGGCGGGCGCGCGCCTTCGGCATGCGGATCGGCTACAGCGGCCGCCGGCCCGTCGCCGACGCGGTCGCGGCCGAGCTGGAGGCGACGCGCATGGAGCTGGACGAGCTGCTCGCGGCGGCCGACGTCGTCTCGCTCCACTGCCCGCTGAGTCCCGCCACGCACCACCTGCTCGACGCGCAGCGGCTCGCGCGGATGCAGCCGACGGCCGTGCTCGTCAACACCGCCCGCGGCCCGATCGTCGACGAGCAGGCGCTCGCGGCGGCGCTGCGCGACGGCACGCTCGCCGCCGCCGCGCTCGACGTCTTCGAGCACGAGCCGCGGGTGACGCCCGCGCTGCTGGAGCTGGAGAACGTCGTGCTCACGCCCCACCTCGGCTCGGCGACGATCGAGACGCGCGCGGCGATGGCGATGCTGGCGGTCGGCAACGCGCTCGCGGTGCTCGACGGCCGGGATGCGCTCACTCCCGTCCAGCCCGATTGACATGGAACGCCATTCTATGTAGACAACTCGCGTTCCCGGCACGCCTCGGCGCGTGCTGCCGATCGTCCGGCCCGAGGCCGGCCGCAGACAGGAGCTTGCGATGGAGATTCGATGGAGAGAGCGCCGCTCGCCGGCGCTCGCGGTGCTGCTCGCATGCGCGCTCGCACTCGCGCTGATGGCGAGCGCGTTCGCCGCCCAGCGCGCGGAGGCGGCGGTGGGCGTCGGCGGCCTGACGGTCGACCGCACCGTCGAGCCGCTCGGCACCGAGGTCGCCTCCTCGACGCCGCGGCTGGGCTGGAAGCTCAGCTCGGCCGACCGCGGCGTGAGACAGTCGAGCTACCGCGTGCTGGTCGCGACGAGAGCCGACCTGCTCGTCGTCGGCAGAGCCGACGTCTGGGACAGCGGCGTCGTCTCCTCCTCCGCCTCGGTCGACGTCAGATACGGCGGCCCGGCGCTGACCTCCAAGACGCGCTACTGGTGGACGGTCCAGGTCGCCACGACCGCCTCGGGCACGAGCGCGTGGGCGACGCCGACGTGGTGGGAGACCGGCCTGCGCGACGGCGCCGCGGCGCCCGGCTGGGCGGGGATCGAGCAGAGATCGGCGACCGGCGCCGACAGACTCGGCACCGGCTCGGTCGGCCAGACCTTCACCGCCGCCGGCACCTTCTCGAAGGCGAGCGGCATGTTCGTCGAGTACGGCAGCGGCAACCCGTCCGGCCTGACGCTGTCGCTCTACAGCGGCAGAGCGCCGGGCGGCAGACTGCTCGCCAGCAGAACCTTCACGAACGTCAGAACCGACGTCTGGCTCGACGTCGAGGCGCCCGCCGGCACGCCCTTCGCGGCCGGCGACTACTACCTGGTCGCGCACGACCTCAGAACCTCCGGCGGCGGGATGCTCGGCTGGTGGGGCCACACCGACGGCACGAGATACGCGGGCGGGCAGAGCTGGATCAACGGCGTCGCGAGCGCGACCGACCGCGTCTTCCGCGTCGTGCCGCCGAGCGGCGACGAGCTGACCGACTGGACGGCGAGATGGATCGGGCTGACCTCGCCGTGGGCGACGCCGATCATGCAGGGCCGCGCGACCGGCGCCGACCAGCTGACCGGCAGCTCGCTCGGCCAGACCTTCACCGCCGACAAGCCGTTCGCGACGGCCGAGGGCCGCTTCGTCGAGTACGGCACCGGCAACCCGTCGTCGCTGAGACTGTCGCTCTACAGCGGCGGTCCCGGCGGCACGCTCGTCGCCAGCAGAACCTTCTCCAACGTCGTCACCGACAGATGGCTGGCGCTCGACAACGGCACCGGCAGAACCTTCCCGGCGGGGAGCTACTACCTCGTCGCGACCGACCTGAGAACCTCGGGCGACGGCATGCTCGGCTGGTGGGGCACGACCGACGGCTCGACCTACGCGGGCGGCAGCGCGTACACGAACGGCAGCGCCGCCACGGGCGACCGCGTCTTCCGCGTGACGGTCCCGCAGCTGGCGCCGCCGACGCTGCGCAAGCAGGTGACGCTCGGCAGCGGGATCGCGAGAGCGCGCGCCTACGTCTCGGCGCTCGGCCTCTACGAGCTGCGGATCAACGGCAGACGGATCGGCGAGGACCTCTACGCGCCCGGCTGGACCGACTACGCCAGACGCGTGAAGTTCCAGACCTTCGACGTCACGAGCGCGCTGCAGGACGGCGCCAACACGATCGGCGCGACGCTCGCCGACGGCTGGTACTCCGGCACCGTCGGCGGCGCCGGCAGATACCTGTACGGCTCCCAGCCCGCCTTCACGCTGCAGCTGGAGGTGACCTACACCGACGGCAGAACGGCGACCGTCGTCACCGACACGAGCTGGAAGGGGACGCGCGAGGGCCCCGTGCGCGAGGCCGACCTCTACATGGGCGAGACCTACGACGCGCGCAAGGAGCTGGGCGCCTGGAGCGAGAACGGCTACGACGACAGCGCCTGGTCCTCGGCGGTCGTCGCGACCGGCGTCGGCACGAGCGCCCCGCGCGTCCCGCAGACGCACGCGGAGACGAAGGCGCACGCCGCGATCCCGTCGGTCTCGGTCAGATCGCTCGGCTCGGGCCGCTACGTCTTCGACCTCGGCAAGGAGATCGGCGGCGTCGTGCGGCTGTCGATCAGCGGCACGGCCGGCCAGCAGGTGACGCTGCGGCACGCGCCGCGGCTGCTGCCGAGCGGCGAGCTGGACGTCGGCATGCTGCGCAGCGCGAGAGCGACCGACCTCTACACGCTCAAGGGCGGCGGCACCGAGGTCTACCAGCCGCGCTTCACGCTCCACGGCTTCCGCTACGTCGAGGTCAGCGGCCTCACCTCCGCGCCGAGCACCGCGATGGTCAGCGGCGTGCCGGTCAACGCCGACGTCAGATCGGCCGGCTCGTTCGCCACCGGCGACAGACTGGTCGACGAGCTGCAGACGGTGCTGCGCGCGACCCATCTGAGTCACTTCGTGACGATGCCGATCGACACGCCCGAGCGCGACGAGCGGCTCGGCTGGGTCGGCGAGCCGTCGGTCAGCGGCGGCGGCTTCCTGTTCAACTACGACATCGGCACCTTCCTCGCCGCGTGGACCGACGAGCTGAGATACGCGCAGCGCCCCAACGGGCAGCTGCCGCACGTCGTCCCGTTCGTCCCGCTGGTCGGCGACGGCGGCGCCTACGCGACCGACGCGATCGTCCACATGCCGTATCTGATGTGGCAGCGCTACGGCGAGACGAGATCGCTCGAGCGGCTGTGGCCGGCGATGGTCGCCTGGATCGAGCAGCTGCGCGCCTCTGCGGGCGTCGGCGGCCTGCTCGGCTCGGCCTCCTACGCCGACCACCTCAACCTCGACGAGCCGACCCCGGGCGGCGTGATCGAGAACGCCAACTACGTCCGCGCCGCGCGGATGATGTCGGAGATCGCGACCGAGCTGGGCAAGACGGCCGCCGCCGCCGACTACGCGAGCCTCGCGTCGTCGCTGAGAACGGCGTACCAGTCGGCGTACGTCGCCGGCGACGGCAGAGTCTCCGGCGACTCGCAGGCCGGCTACGCGATCGCGATCGCGTTCGACCTCGTGCCGCCGGCGCTGCGCAGCGCCTCCGGCGCGCGGCTGGCGAGAAAGATCGCCGACCGCGGCGGCCACCTCGTCACCGGCTACTCGGGCACGCCGTACGTGCTGCAGGCGCTGACCGCGACCGGCCAGCACGCGACGGCGGAGAGCCTGATCCTGCGCGACCAGTACCCGTCGTGGGGCTACATGCTCTCCAGAGGGGCGACGACCTTCTGGGAGCGGTGGAACTCCGACACGTTCGTGATCGACCCGAACTCGAACGGCAACGCGGGGATGAACTCGTTCAACCACCTGCCGCTCGCGACCTTCGGCGACTGGCTCTACCGCGACGTCGGCGGGCTGCGCAACGACCCCGACGGCGGCGCGGGCTACCGCAGGCTGATCGTCGAGCCGCACCCGGGCGCGACGCTGAAGAGAGCGGAGACGTCGCTGCAGACCTCCTACGGGGAGGCGAGCGTCGCCTGGAGCGAGGCGACCGGCGGCGACTTCACGTTGAACGTGACGATCCCGGCCAACGTCACCGCGACGGTGCGGATCCCGCTCACCGGCGGGCGCTCCGCGTTCGAGGGCGGCACGCCGATCGCGAGAGCGGCGGGCGTCACCGTCGTCTCGACGTCGGCGACGGAGGCGGTCGTCACGATCGGCTCCGGGACGTACGCCTTCACCACCTCCTAGGCGGCGGCTCTGCGACCGGTCCGGGTGGGCGCGCGAAAACAGCGCCCCCACCCGGCAGGTCCACGAGGCG
>JAEXXR010000513.1 GCA_023405705.1 Actinomycetes bacterium | reverse complement strand
GCTCGAGGTCGCGCACGAGCTGCACCCGCTCCGGTTCCTCGGCGGCCCCCTGCGCCAGCTTCAGCGCTCGCAGCTCGGCGTGGGCGGAGCCGAGCGCGCGGACGGCGTCGGCGAGGTGCCCGCCGATCGCTCTGAACGGATCGGCGGCCGGCGGGGCGGGAGGGGCGGGTCTCTGCATCGGAGGCTCCGGTCGGATGACGATCGAACGCTCCTTTTCAGAGCGTCGATCGTCACCCTAACGGCGCATCCGGCGCCAACGGCGCCGCGGCCCGCCCGCGGTGCCCCGTATGCCGCCCCGCTCAGCCCGCCTTGCGGTAGAAGCGGCTCGTCAGCGGGATGAAGACGGCGGTCAGCACGGCCGCCTCGCCGAGCACCAGCGCGACGTCGCCGCCGTCGGCGTCGCCCTCCATCAGCCCGCGCGTCGCCGTCACGAGGTGGGTGATCGGGTTGACGTCGACGAACGCCTCCAGCGCGGCCGGCAGCGTCTCCGGCGCGACGAAGATGTTGCTGAGGAAGACGAGCGGGAAGAGCGCCATGAAGCCGGTGTTCATCACCGCGCTCGGCGAGCGCATGATCAGCCCGAGCGTCGTGAAGACCCACGCCAGCGCGAAGGCGAAGACGAGCACCAGCAGGATCGCCGCCAGCACGCCGAGCACGCCGCCGTCGGGCCGGAAGCCGAGAACCAGCCCGAGCACGACGACCACTGCGCCGGCGACGAAGGCGCGGATGCTGTCGCCCGCGACCGCGCCGACGAGCGGCGCCGGCCGCCACAGCGGCAGCGAGCGGAAGCGGTCGACGACCCCTCTCGTCATGTCGGTGTTGAGCGCGACGCCGGAATAGACGGTCGTGAAGAGGACCGACTGGACGACGATGCCCGGCAGGATGAACTGCAGGTACTCCTTCGTCGATCCCGCGATCGCCCCGCCGAACATGTAGGTGAACATCAGCGTGAAGAGGACGGGCGTCAGCGTCGCGTCCATCAGCTGCTCGGGGACGTGCTTGATCTTCAGGATGCCGCGCCAGGCGAAGGCGCGGATCGCGGCGAAGGCGCTCGCGCGCGGCGGCCGGACGCCGGAGGCGAGCGCCTTGCGCAGCGCCTCCTGCTCTGCGGCGGCCGAGACGGCCGGGGTCGTGGGGGAGGTGCTCATGCGACCCGCTCCTCGGTCGTCGCGTCGTCGGCGTCCCCGTCGGCGGGGCGCCCGGTCAGGGCGAGGAAGACCTCGTCGAGGCTCGGCTGGCCGAGCGAGAAGCCGGCGACGGCGATCCCGCCGCGCGTCAGCTCCGAGACCGCCTCGGCGGCCTGCTCGGCGTCGCCGCACGGCACCGACAGCGCCGCGGGGTCGGCCTCCAGGTGGACCTTCTCGCCGATCCGCCCGCCGAGCGCCCGCTCGGCCTGCGGCCGCTGCTCGGGCTGCAGCAGCCGGACGTGCAGCGAGCCGACGCCGACCGACGCCTTCAGCTGCGCCGGCGTGCCCTCGGCGATCACTCTGCCGTGGTCGATCACGGCGATCCCGTCGGCCAGCTGGTCGGCCTCCTCCAGGTACTGCGTGCACAGCAGGATCGTCGTCCCGGCCTCGACCATCAGCCGCACGATCGCCCACACCTGGTTGCGTGAGCGCGGGTCCAGGCCGGTCGTCGGCTCGTCGAGGAACAGCAGCTTCGGGGTGACGACGATGCTGGCGGCGATGTCGAGCCGCCGCCGCATCCCGCCGGAGTAGTTCTTGACGAGCTTGCCGGCCGACTCGCTCAGCCCGAAGGCGTCGAGCAGCTCGTCGGCGCGCTCGCGCGCGGCCGGGATCCCGTGGCCGAGCAGGCGCGCCAGCAGGATCAGGTTCTCGCGTCCGGTCAGCTCCTCGTCGACCGAGGCGAGCTGGCCGGTGAGGCTGACGACCCCGCGGACCGCGTCGGCCTCGCGCACGACATCGTGGCCGAGCACGCGGGCGCTGCCGGCGTCGGGCGTGAGCAGCGTCGCGAGCATGCGGATCGTCGTCGTCTTGCCCGCCCCGTTGGGGCCGAGCACGCCGTAGACGGAGCCGGTCGGCACGGCGAGGTCGACGCCGTCGACGGCACGCGTCTCGCCGAACGTCTTGACGAGTCCGCTCGCCTCGATCGCGAGCGGCGATTGGGCATTCATCGTTGAAGTTCCTCTGGTCGCATTCCGGTCTCACTGCGCGATCCGCGACGGGGCCTGCGGCGATCTTGCACCTTCAACCGCGGTTGAAGTCAAGCGCCGCCGTGCGGAACTGTTGCCCTAGAGACCGAGGCGCCGCGCGAAACTCATCGGTGGCGCAGCAGGGCGTCTGCGGGCCATGCCGTTCGCGCCACCCGCGAACGGTTCCCCATTGCGCCGGCGACGCGGACGACCTGTGCCCGCAGCCGGCGTCGTCGGGGTGCTGCTGCTGGCGATCCTGATCCTCCCGATCGGCCGGCGGCCGGGCGTCGAGACCGAGGCGGTGCGTGCCGAGGAGCCGGTCGCCGAGGCCGCCGAGACCGAGGCGTCGTGGGAGGAGGAGCCGGCGACGGCGCGCGTGCCGGCGGTGGTCGGCCGCCGCGCCGGCAAGGCTCGGGGAGCGCTGGAGGAGGCCGGGTTCCGCGTCACCGTGCGCGGCGGAACCGGCGGCGCCGATCGAAGCGGCTGCAAGGTCGTGCGGCAGAGCGAGCGCGGCGAGCGCGAGCCGGGGACGACCGTGGCGATCGCAGTCCGCTGTCCGGCGCCGAGACCCGTCGCGCCGCCGCCGGAGCCCGAGCCGGCCCCCGAGCCGGCCTGCGACCCCAACTACGAGGGCGCCTGCCTCAACCCGGAGTCGGTCGACTACGACTGCGCCGGCGGCAGCGGCGACGGGCCCGACTACACC
>JAEXXR010000507.1 GCA_023405705.1 Actinomycetes bacterium | reverse complement strand
AGGCAATGGCATTCCGTATGTCCATACGACATGCAGACCGCCACTGCCCCGCTCACCCGAGCCGGCGGCGCCACCGGATGGCGCCATCGCCGCCGCGCTTCGCGCAGCAGTGCGCGCGCTCACGTCTCTAGACTCCCCAGACCCATGCCGATGACCTCCGACGAGATCCGCGAGACGTACCTGTCGTTCTTCCAGGAGCGCGGGCACCACCTGCTGCGCTCGGCGTCGCTCGTGCCGACCGCGCACGACCCGTCCGTGCTGCTGACGACGGCGGGGATGCACCCGCTGAAGCCGTACTTCCAGGGGGTCGAGCAGCCGCCCGCGAGACGGCTGACGAGCTGCCAGAAGTGCTTCCGCTCGACCGACATCGAGAACGTCGGCAACACGCTGCGGCATCTCACCTTCTTCGAGATGCTCGGCAACTTCAGCATCGGCGACTACTTCAAGGCCGAGGTCATCAGATTCGCGTGGGAGCTGTCGACCGAGGGCTTCGGCCTCGACCCGGAGAGAATCTGGGTGACGGTCTTCGGCGGCGACGAGGAGCTCGGCCTCGGGCCCGACGAGGAGGCGATCGAGCTGTGGCTGGCGGTCGGCGTCCCGCGTGAGCGGATCGTCGAGTGCAGCCGCGAGGACAACTTCTGGCAGGCCGGCCCGACCGGTCCCTGTGGTCCCTGCTCGGAGCTGTACCTCGACCGCGGCCTCGAGTTCGGCAAGGAGGACGACCTCCCGGCCGGCGAGAACGAGCGCTTCCTCGAGTTCTGGAACCTCGTCTTCATGCAGTTCGACCAGGACCCGGTCAACACGCTCACGCCGCTGCCGTCGAAGAACATCGACACCGGCCTCGGCCTCAACCGCTTCGCGGCGATGATGCAGGGCAAGGAGTCGGTCTTCGAGACCGACCAGTTCTGGCCGCTGATCGAGCTGGGCCAGCAGCTGTCCGGTCGCACCTACGGCCAGGACGAGGAGACGACCCGCGCGCTCCGCATCCTCGCCGACCACAGCCGCGCGATGAGCTTCCTCGTCGCCGACGGCGTCGTCCCCTCCAACGAGGACCGCGGCTACATCCTGCGCCGCGTGATGCGCCGCGCGATCCAGCACGGCCGCCGGATCGGCATCGAGCCCGGCTTCCTGCCGCGCTTCGCCGACGAGGTCGAGCGCCTGATGGGCAAGGCCTACCCGGAGCTGGTCGAGCAGCGCGACGCGATCCAGAAGTGGCTCGCCGCCGAGGAGGAGTCGTTCGGCCGCACGCTCGAGCAGGGCACGAGAATGCTCGACGGCCTGATCGCGCAGGCGAAGGAGCAGAACGAGGAGGGCCTCGGCGCCGCCGACGTCTTCCAGCTGCACGACACCTACGGCTTCCCGATCGAGGTCACGCGCGAGATCGCGGCCGAGCACGACCTCGGCGTCGACGAGGCCGGCTTCGCGGCGCTGATGGAGCAGCAGCGCACGCGCGCCCGCCAGGGCGGCAAGTCCGGCGGCGGCAAGGACGAGCTGCGCGAGCGCGCCGTCGAGCTCGCGAGCGGCGCCGGCTTCCAGAGCGAGTTCACCGGCTACGTCACGACCGTCCAGGAGACGAGCGTCGGCGCGCTGGAGGCAGAGCGCGACGGCCGCGTGCTCGTGAAGCTGGTCGAGTCGCCGTTCTACGCGGCCGGCGGCGGCCAGGTCTCCGACTCCGGCTGGGTGCAGTGCGCCGACGGCGACTGCAGAGCGACGGTCGTCGACGTGCTGCGCGTCGCGGGCGGCGCCGACCAGGTCGTCGTCGTGGAGCCCGAGCAGGGCGCGCTGAAGCCGGGCGAGGCGGTCCACGCCGTGGTCGACCGCGAGGCCCGCCACGCGACCGAGGCCAACCACACGGCCACCCACCTGCTGCACGCCGCGCTGCGCAGACGGCTCGGCACGCACGTGCGCCAGGCCGGCTCCGCGGTCCAGCCCGACAAGCTGCGCTTCGACTTCACCCACGGCCACGCGCTCAGCCCCGAGGAGCTGCGCGACGTCGAGGACGAGGTCAACGAGTGGATCCTCGCCAACTTCCCCGTGCGCGCGCTGACGACGACGCTCGACGAGGCCAAGAGCCTCGGCGCGATGGCGCTGTTCGGCGAGAAGTACGGCGACGTCGTGCGGATGGTCGAGATCGGCGACGGCTCCTTCTCGCGCGAGCTGTGCGGCGGCACGCACGTCCGCTCGACCGCCGAGATCGGCCTCTTCCGCGTCACGGCCGAGACCTCCAGCGCCGCCAACGTGCGCCGCATCGAGGCGATCACCGGCCCGGCCGCCGTGCGCCTGCTGCGCGCCCACGACGGCGCGCTGCGCGAGGCGGCGACCGGGCTGCGCGCGACCCCGGAGCAGGTCCCGCACGAGGTCGAGAAGCTGCGCCAGAAGGTCAAGCAGCTGGAGAAGGCGGCGAAGCAGGGCGGCGGCAACGGCGCCGTCGACGTCGACCAGCTGATCGCGAGCGCGACCGAGCACGACGGCGGCGCGCGCGTCCTGACCGCGATCGTCGAGCACGGCGACGCGAAGACGCTGCCCGACGTCGCCGACCGCCTCAAGGGCAAGCTCGGCGACAGCGCGATCGTGCTCGGCACGGTCGCAGACGGCAGAGTCCACCTCGTCGCGACGGTCGCCCCGGCGCTCGTCGAGCGCGGCGTGAGGGCCGGCGCGATCGTCAAGGTCGCCGCCGAGGTGACCGGCGGAGGCGGCGGCGGACGCGACACGATGGCGCGTGCGGGAGGCAGGGACCCGGAGAAGCTGGCGGAGGCGATCGACGCCGCCCGCGCGGCGATCGAGGCCGCGCTCGCAGGCTGATGCGCCGTCCCGGCACGACCCGGGACGCCGTTCTGGCGGCGTCCGTCGTAGGCTGATGCGCGTGCTCGCCCTCGATTACGGCAGCGCCCGCTGCGGCTGCGCCGTCAGCGACCCGACCGGCACGCTCGCCACGCCGATCGCGCACGTCGAGCGTCCCGGCACCCGCAAGGGGATCGGCCGCGTCGTCGCCGTCGTCCGCGAGCGCGAGGCCGAACGCGTCGTCGTCGGCCTGCCGCTCGGCCTCTCCGGAGGCGACACCGAGCAGACCGCGGAGGCGCGCGCGTTCGCGGCGAGACTGGGAGAGGTGCTCGGCCCGTCGATCCCGATCGACCTCTACGACGAGCGCTTCACGACGAAGATCGCGGCCGGCTACGGCGGCCGCGAGAGCGAGGACTCGCGCGCGGCCGCCGTCCTGCTGGAGGACTGGCTGGCCGCCAACCGCAGACTGTTCGAGGAGGCCGGAGCATGAGCCGTCGCGGCGGAGGAGACCGGACCCCGGAGCAGCGCGAGGCGGCCCGGCGCGAGCGCGAGCGGCGCCGCTACGAGAAGGCCGGCGAGCCGATCCCCGATCACCTGCTGGAGCCGCACGAGCGTCCTGCCGCGCCCTCGGAGCCGGAGCCGCCGGCGTTCGACTCGTTCGAGCAGCCGCCCGCCGACCCCGCACCGACGGCGCCGCCGCGCGACCCCGAGCCGTCGTTCTTCGACGAGCCGGTGCCCCCGCCGCCCGCGCGCGAGCCGGAGCCCTCCTTCTTCGAGGAGCCGGCAGCCCAGCCGCCGGC
>JAEXXR010000426.1 GCA_023405705.1 Actinomycetes bacterium | reverse complement strand
CGCGGCGGGCGCGCTCCCACGCCTCCTGCTCGGCGGCGTCGAGCCCCAGTCTCTGGACCGCCTCCGACCAGACGCGCGGGAGCACGACCTCGGAGGAGAGCCGGAGCGCCCGCGCCGCCGACGGCCGCGACGGGCCGATCGGCTTCGGCGAGCTGGGCGGCACGCGCTCGGCCGGGACCCACATGACGTGGCTGCTCTCGCGGTCGAGCGGGCTCGTGCCGGACGGCGTGCGGTCGAGCGCGGAGAAGATCAGCAGCAGGCCGTCGGCCGGAAGCAGCGGGTCGATCCCGGCGGCGGCCGCCTCGGCGAGGTCGATCTGCGCGACGAAGGTCAGCGGCTCGGCGTCCCAGTTGGGCCAGATCGAGCCGTACGGCATGTCGGGGACGCCGCCGAAGCGGGAGCGCGCGCCCTCGGGCGGCGATCCCTCGCCGGGGACGAGCCGGACGCTGCGGCGGGCGAGCGCCGCGGCCGCCTCGACGTGGCGGATCAGGCCGGCGTCGGCCGCGACGCGCATCAGGTCGTCGTCGCCGCAGGGGGTCGCGACCGGCGTCGCGCGCAGCGGCGTCGGCGTCTCGGCGACCGCGAGGTCGTCCGCGACGTCGTCGGTCAGCAGCGCGCCGTCGTCCCCCGCGGGCTCCTCCGCGGAGGGCATCGCGTCACGGGCCGCTCTGGCGGCCCGCTCGAACGGGATGACGACCGCGTCGACCTGTCTGGCGCCGTGGTCGAGGCCCTTTCCGAGCATCGACTTGAAGAACCCGCGTCGGTCCACGTCCAGCAGCCTAGATGACCGCGGCCGGCGACTACCTCGCCGCCGGCCTGCGCAGCGCTCTGACCCAGCCGGCGAAGACGCCGTAGGCCGGCCGCTGCGCGCCGGCCGGCGACAGCAGGCCGGAGTCGAAGCTCCCGCCGCCGTCGAAGCTGTAGTAGTAGAAGCGGGCGATGCGGGGGCTGCTCGTCGCCAGCCTCGTCGCCCATCTGACCGCTCTCGCCTGGCGCGAGGCCGACGGCGGGAACGAGCTGCCGAAGCTGTAGATCCCGCCGACCTCGGTCATCCAGACGGTGCCGGGGACGGTCGCAAGCATCGTTCTCGTGCCGATGGTGCGGAAGCGGTTGGCGTCGCTGTAGGGATGCAGCGCCCACAGCCGCGGCGTCGGCTTCCCGGCCGCGCGGATGAACCGCTGCAGGTAGCTGCGCATCTGTCTGTAATCGGTGTCGAGCATCTCGGCGGCGATCACCGTGCAGCCGCGGCACGCTCGCTGCAGCGTGCGGTAGTAGGCGGCGGCGAGCTGCGGTCTGCGGCAGGTCGGCTCCGAGCAGGTGTTGGACTCGTCCCAGGGCGAGTAGGTGCGGACCTGCGGGTAGCGCCTGACGAACGCCGCGACGGCCTTTCTGTAGGTCGCCTGCGACGGCGCCCTGCCGACGCGCCCGGGCGTGTAGGAGCGCGCGAAGGAGACGAGCACGTCGTATCTGCCGCGGGCGGCGGCCATGAACTGGTCGGCCTGCGTGCGCTCCCAGCCGGGCTGGAGCGCCGTGTCCCACGCGGCGACGTAGCGGACCTTCTGGAGTCTCAGGGCGGTGAAGGCCGGCTCGGAGAAGAAGGTCGCGTCGGCGTTGCCCATGCCGACGACCAGCCTCTGCGCGGCGGCCGCGTCGCGCGGGGCGACGGCGGCGAGCGCGACGGTCGCCAGCAGCGCCGCGAGGGCGAGGTTCGGGGTGCCTACGCGCGGCCGCGCGGCTGCTCGGGAGGCGACGACGCGACGCTTCGGCGCCGGGTGACGCAGCTCACACACACGGCCGCCGGACAGGCGCATCATGTTCAACACGAGATCGATGGAACGCCGCACAGGCGACACGCAGCACCACATCTTCCTCCACCGATCACAGCATCACCACACATAGACACATCTCTCTCCTCCCGGAATCGGCCCGCCTCGGCGGGCCGTTTCCATTTAACGTCCTGGTGCGGATGAACTGGCTCGTCGACGGCATGAACGTGATCGGGACCCGTCCCGACAGATGGTGGCGCGACCGCCACGAGGCGATGACCCGCCTCGTCGACCTGTTGGAGCGCTGGTCGGTCGAGACGGGCGAGGACGTCACCGTCGTCTTCGAGAAGAAGCCGAACCCGCCGATCCGCTCGACCGTCGTCGACGTCGCCCACGCGCCGAGAGCGAAGGCCGACGCCGCCGACGACGAGATCGTCCGCCGCCTCAAGGCGATGTCCCCCGGCGAGCGGGCCGGCACCTGGGTCGCCACCTCCGACCGCTGGCTCGCAGACCAGGCCCACGCCCTCGGCTGCGCCGTCGAGTCCTCCGCCACCTTCCGCTCGCGGATCGAGGGGAGCCTGTGGTGAGCGAACCTCGGTCACTCGACCCCCGCAGAGGGGTGCAGTCGACCGGAGTTCCGGGGAGCACGGCGTGAGCAGCGACGGCGCCCTGGAGCTGCGGACCGACCCCGACGCGCTGCTCGACGCGCCGCTGGAGGCGAGCGTGCGCGGGGCGGGCGGGGCCGAGCTGCTGTGGCGCGCGCGGCTGCAGGACGACGACGGCCGCGTCTGGCGGGCGAGCGGACCGCGGCCGGAGTCGCTCTGGGGCGGGTGGGCACCGGCGAAGGCGACGACCGGCGAC
>JAEXXR010000387.1 GCA_023405705.1 Actinomycetes bacterium | reverse complement strand
GGGGGGGGGGGGGGGGGCGCCCCCCCCCCGGCTCGCCGGACCTGCTCAGGTGATCGTGTAGAGCGGGCCGTCGCCGCCCTCGGGGGTCGTCAGGCGACCGCCCTTCGCCGTGATCGCACCGCACTGCACGCAGTTGGTGTAGTTGACGATCACGTCGACGTTGCCGCTCTCCGGCGCGTCCTCGGGGATCTCGTAGACGCCGGCCGGGCACATCCACTTCCACGTCTCCGCCACCTCGCGCGGCACGTTTCTGCGCACGCGGATGTGGTTGGGGGCGTCGTCGCGAGTCGCGTTGCCGGTGATGAAGACCGACGAGAGCTTGTCGAACGTGTATCTGTTGTCCGGTCTCGGGTAGCCCTCGGCGGTCTTGCCGATGAACATGCCCTTCTCGTCGTTCTTGTGCCACGGCAGGCGGCCCGGCGGGAGCTTGCCCTTCGTCGCGATCGCCAGGTTGACGATCGGGCCGCCCATCAGGAAGCCCTTCTGGAACGGCTGACGCGTGTTGCGGACCTGGTACAGCTCTCTGCCGGTGAGCGAGTTCTCGATCTTGTCCTCGTAGACCTCGATCCCGTCCTCGTCGCCGGCCTTCAGCGCGTCGTAGATCACCTCGCCGGCGATCTTGCCGGAGTTGATGCAGTGGTGGACGCCCTTGAGCGAGACCGTGTCGACCATGCCGGCGGCGTCGCCGACCATCAGCGCTCCCGGCATCGTCAGCTTCGGCATCGACCAGTAACCGCCGCCCGGCAGCGCCTTCGCGCCCCAGGCGACGCGCTCGCCGCCCTCGAGGATCTCTCTCACGAGCGGGTGCAGCTTGAACTGCTGCAGCAGGTCGTGGGCCGAGGTCGTCGCGTCCGCGTACTCGAGGTCGACGACGAAGCCGATCGAGACGAGGTCGTCGCCGGTTCTCTCGTCCTTCATCGGGTAGATCCAGGTGCCGCCGATCTGGCCGTATCTGGCCGAGATCTTCAGCGGCCACGGGCCGATCGTGTGGATCAGGCGGTCGAGCGGTCTCGCGACCTTCCAGACCTCCTTGACGCCCAGCTCCCACACCGGGGGCTCGCGGTCCCTGTCGAGGTCGAACTCGCGGATCGCGGCGCCGGTGAGCGAGCCCCAGCAGCCCTCGGCGAGGATCACGTATCTCGCCTTGATGTCGGTGCCGGGCTCGAAGTTGCCGAGCGGCTCGCCGTCCTTGCCGCGGCCCTTGTCGCCGGAGCGGACGCCGACGACGCGGCCCTCCTCGACGATCAGCTGCGTCGCGGCCGTCTCGGTGAGGATGTACGCGCCCTGCTCCTCGGCGACCCGCTGCTGGTAGCGCGCGAGCGCCGCCACGGAGATGACCTCGTTGCCGTGGTTCTTGAACGGCGGCGGCGGCGGGATCTTGATCTTCGACTTGGCGCTGGGAAGCATGTAGACCGCTTCCTTGTGGACCTCGCCGAAGGCGAACCCCTCCTTGCGCCAGTCCTCCCGGGTCATGTCCGGGTAGAGCTCCTGCAGCGGACCCGGGCGGACGACCGCACCCGAGAGGGTGTGGCCGCCGCAGGTCTTCGCCTTCTCGAGCACCGCGACGGGGACCTCGCCGAGGCTCTCGAGCAGCTCGGGATCGTCGGCCAGCAGCTGCAGCAGCCGGTTCGCGGCCGCGAGACCTGCCGTGCCGCCGCCGACGATCGCGACGCCGACCTCGATCAGCTCGTCCTCGGCGTCGAGGCCGCGCTTGATGAACTCTCGCGGGGCGTCTACCGGGGGGGTATAGGCCGCCGGGACGACCCGGCCGTTGCTGCTGCCGGCCATTCGATCAACCGCCCTTCTTGGCCTTCACGGCCTCCGTCAGCTTCGGCAGGATCTTGTTCAGGTCCCCGACGATGCCGAGGTCGCTGAACTCGAAGATCGGAGCGTTCGCGTCCTTGTTGATCGCGACGATGTGCTCCGACGCCTGCATGCCGACCTTGTGCTGGATCGCGCCCGAGATGCCGGCCGCGAGGTAGAGCTTCGGCGCGACCGACTTGCCGGTCTGGCCGATCTGGGCCGCGTACGGGTACCAGCCGGCGTCGACGACCGCGCGCGTCGCGGCGACGGCGCCGCCGAGCACGCCCGCGAGGTCCTCGCAGAGCTGGAAGCCCTCGGCCTTGCCGAGACCACGGCCGCCCGCGACGAGGACGTCGGCGTCCTCGATGTTGACGTCCGCGCCGCGCTGCTCGCCGCGCTGGACCATCGTCGCCTGGTTGCTCCACGGCGAGTACTCGACCGCGACGTCGACGACCTCGGCCGCGCCCGCGCCGGTCTCCTTGACCTCGAACGCGTTGATGCGGCCGATGATGATGCCCAGGTCGCCCTGGTAGTGGGAGCGCGAGATCTGCGAGTCGCCGAGGATCGGGCGCTCGGCGACGAGCTTGCCGCCCTCGACGACGACGTTCGTGACCTCCATCGTCACGCCCGCGTTGCGGCGCGCGGCGAGGCCGGCGCCGATCTCGAAGCCGAGCAGGCCGCCGCCGAAGATCACGTAGCTGTGACCGTTGTCGGCGATGACTCTGTCGATCACGTCGATGACCGGCTGCGCGAGGCCCTCGGCGCCCTCGGCGCGGTAGACCTTCTTCGCGCCGTAGCTGCCGAGCGTGCCGAGCAGCTCGTTGGTCAGGTCGCCGCCGCCGACGACGACCGCGTCGCAGTCGACGCCGAGCTCGCCGGCCAGCTTCGCGCCCTCGGAGACGGCGCCGAGCGAGTTCTTGTTGAGCGCGCCCTCGTAGTGGAGGACGTAGACGAGAATCCCGCCCATCTCAGATCAGCTTCCTTTCGTCCAGCCACGCGACGATCTGCTCGACGGTCGCGTCCGTGTCCTCGTCCTCGATGATCGTGCCGGCTGCCTTCGCCGGCGGCGCCTTGAACTCGCCGCACTTGACGCGCGAGCCGTCGGCGCCGACGAGGGATGCGTCGATGCCGGCGTCGGCCGCCGAGGCGGTCTCCAGCGGCTTCTTCTTCGCGCCCATGATCGCCTTCAGCGACGGGTAGCGCGGCTCGTTGATCGCGTCACCGACCGAGATGACGGCCGGCAGGCCGACCTGGACGGTGTCGTAGCCGTACTCGGCCTGACGCTCGCAGCGCAGGCCGCCGTCGACCACGTCGAGCTTGATCACCTGGGTGAGCGAGGGCGCCTTCAGGTGGTCGGCGACGACCGCGCCGATCGTGTAGCACTCGCCGTCGTCGGACTGCTGACCGAGCAGGACGATGTCGGGCTGCTCCTTCTCGAGCGCCTTCGCCAGCGCGTAGCCGGTCGCGGCGACGTCGGAGCCGGCGAGCGACGCGTCCGTCAGGTGGACCGAGCGGTCGGCGCCGAGCGAGACGGCCTTGTGGAGCGCGCGCACGGCGGACTCCGGACCCATCGTGACGGCGACGATCTCGTCGACCTGGAGGGCACCGCCCTCCTTCAGCTGCATCGCCGCCTCGATGGCGTGCGTGTCATACGGGTTGAGGTTCTTCTCCCCGCTGCGGTCCATCCGCCCCGTCGAGGGGTCGATGCGCTTCTCGACGGCGGCGTCCGGCACCTCTTTGACCAGGACGCAAATCTTCAACTGGGGTGCCTCCTCAGAAAGAGCCAAACGAACGTTCGTGGCGTTGTGATGCGCGGCATGATACCTCCGTTGACTGACCAGTCAATCGCATGCGGTCGGCCTGTGCCTCCACATGCCCCGCCTGACGGCGGGCGACCACTGGCTCAGGCAGCGCGGACCGCGCCGCGGATGAAGTCGATGATGTCCTGCGTCGGCGCACCGGGGGTGAACACCTCGGAGACGCCGAGCGCCTTCAGCTGCGGGATGTCGTCGGCCGGGATCGTCCCGCCGACGGTCACCAGCACGTCATCGACGTCCTGCTCGCGCAGGAGCTCGACGATGCGCGGGACCAGCGTCATGTGAGCACCGGAGAGGATCGACAGCCCGACCGCGTCGGCGTCCTCCTGGATCACGGTCTCGACGATCTGCTCCGGCGTCTGGTGGAGGCCGGTGTAGATCACCTCCATCCCCGCGTCACGCAGGGCGCGGGCGATGATCTTCGCTCCGCGGTCGTGGCCGTCCAGCCCGGGCTTCGCGACGACGACGCGGATCTTTCGCTCTGTGGATGAGGACATCTGGTGTCCGCGCACCGGGTTGGGGACGTCGGCGTCGCGGCGGGGCGAACAATACGGAAGCCCCGCCGCCGAGGGGTGCAGTAGGTAAGCGCGCGCTCAGCCGGGCCTTCAGCCGGCGTGCCGGCGGGCCAGCTCGACCAGCAGCCGCACGCCGTAGCCCGAGCCGCCGGTCGGGGTCGGCTGGCGGCCGGTGTCGTTGGCGGTGCCGGCGATGTCGAGGTGAGCCCACGGCACCTCGCCGACGAAGCGGCGCAGGAACTCGGCGGCCGTGATCGAGGCCGCCTTGCGGTTCTCCGTCGAGTTGACGACGTCGGCGTAGCGGCCCTTGATCGCGTCGGCGTGGTCGGGGTGCAGCGGCAGCCGCCAGACCAGCTCGCCGCTGGCGCGGCCGGCCTCCTCGACGGCGAGCGCCCAGTCGTCGTCGTTGGACATCAGGCCGGCGTGGCTGGAGCCGAGGGCGGTGACGATCGCGCCGGTCAGCGTCGCGAGGTCGACGATCCGCCCGGCGCCGTGGCCGATCGCGTGCGCGAGGCAGTCGGCGAGCACGAGGCGGCCCTCGGCGTCGGTGTTGACGACCTCGATCGTCGTGCCGTTGGAGGCGCGCACGATGTCGCCCGGCTTGACCGCTCTGCCGCTCGGCATGTTCTCGGTCGCGCCGATCACGGCGAGCACGCGCACCGGCAGTCTCAGCCGGGCGATCGCGCCGACCGCCTCCAGCACGGCCGCGCCGCCCGACATGTCGAACTTCATCTCCGACATTCTCATCGCCGGCTTGATCGAGATGCCGCCGCTGTCGAACGTCACCGCCTTGCCGACGAACGCCAGCACCGGCAGCGCCGGGTCGGCGCCCGGGCCCTCGTATCTCAGCTCGATCAGGCGCGCCTCCTGCGCCGAGCCGCTCGCGACCGCGGCGAAGGCGCCCATCCCGAGCGCGGCGATCTCCTCCTCGTTGCGGACCTCCACCGTCACGCCGGAGACCTCGGCGACCAGTTCCTGGGCGCGGTGGGCGAGGCGCTCGGGCGTCAGCTCGTTGGCGGGCGTGTTCTGCAGGTCGCGCGCGCGGTTCTGGGCCGCGGCGACGACGGCGGCCTGCTCGACCGCGCCGTCGATCGGGTGGTGGGCGCTGACGACGAGCCGTTCGAGGCCGCCGTCCTCCTCCGGGTGGTTGCGGTAGCGGTCGAAGCGGTAGGCGGCCAGGACCGTGCCCTCCACGAGCGCGGCGACGCGCGTGTCGTCGAGGTGGTGCGGGACCTCCCAGCAGAGCGAGGAGGCGCTCAGCTCGCGCGCACGCGCGTGGACGGTCGCCGCCGCGACGCGGGCGCGGTCGGCGTCGAAGCGGGCGCGGTCGCCGAGGCCGACGACGATCCAGCGGCGCTCCTCGGCGTGCGTGACCGCCAGGTGCTTGAAGGCGCGACGCGCCTCGCCGGAGTCCAGCAGGCGCTGGAGCGTGCCGTCGGCGACGTCGTGGGCGATGTCCTCGCCGTCGAAGACTCCGACCGCGATCGTGTCCGCGCCGCTCTCCAGCGGCGCCTTCGTCGTGGCCTCGATGTTCATCGCGCCAGCCTACCCGTGCTTCGCATTGCGAGTTCCACGGCGGTCTGCCGGCGCCGCGCGGCGGTGGCGGGAACTCGCGACCCGCAGCGTCGAGGCCGTCCACGGCCGGCAGGACGCCGTGCGCGCCGGGCGATCGGCGTCCGTCGGCGACGGCGCGCTCTACGATCGGGAGAGGTCTCACGCAGGTCCAGACTCCCACCCCGGAACGGAGCGACACCGATGCCCAGAACCGTGATCCTCAGCGCCGCGCGCACGCCGATCGGCAAGCTCGGAGGCGGCCTCGCCTCGCTCGACGCGACCGACCTCGGCGGCATCGCCATCAGAGCGGCGCTCGAGCGCGCCGACGTCTCCGGCGAGCAGGTCCAGCACGTCGTGATGGGCCAGGTGCTGCAGGCCGGCCAGGGCCAGATCCCCTCGCGTCAGGCGCAGATCAAGGGCGGCATCCCGAAGGAGGTGTCGTCGGAGACGATCAACAAGGTCTGCGCCTCGGGCGTGCGCGCGCTCGGCATCCTCGACTCCGCGATCCGCGCGGGCGACGTCGAGGTCGCCGTCGCGGGCGGCATGGAGTCGATGAGCAACGCGCCGTACCTGCTCAAGGGCGCCCGCTTCGGCTACCGCATGGGCGACGGCAAGGCGCTCGACGCGATGATCAACGACGGCCTCACCAACCCGTTCAGCGGCAAGCACATGGCGCACGAGGCCAGCGAGGTCGCCGCCGAGCTGGAGATGACGCGCGCCGACATGGACCGCTGGTCGGTCCGCTCGCACGAGCTGGCGCTGAAGGCGACCGACGAGGGCCGCCTGCCGGAGGAGATCGTCCCGGTCACCGTCAAGGGCCGCAAGGGCGACACCGTCGTCGAGACCGACGAGTCGCCGCGCCCGGGCACGACGCTGGAGGCGCTCGCCGCGCTGAAGCCGATCTTCGTCAAGGACGGCACCCACACCGCCGGCAACGCGCCGGGCGTCAACGACGGCGGCGGCGCGCTCGTGCTCGCCTCCAGCGACTGGGCCGCGGCCAACGGCAAGACGCCGATCGCGACCGTCGTCGCGCAGGCGCAGATCGCCGAGGACTTCCCCTACCTCGCAAGAACGCCGGCCAACGCCGCGCTCGCCGCGCTGAAGAAGGCCGGCCTCTCCCCCGAGGAGATCGACCTGTGGGAGATCAACGAGGCGTTCGCGTCTGTCACCCTCAACTCGATTCGCATGCTCGGCATCGACGAGGACAAGGTCAACGTGAACGGCGGCGCGGTCGCGCTCGGCCACCCGATCGGCGCCTCCGGCGCGCGCATACTCGGCTCGCTCGCGCTCGAGCTGCAGCGCCGCGGCGGCGGCCTCGGCGTCGCCGCGATCTGCTCCGGCGGCGGCCAGGGCGACGCCGTCATCCTGCAGGTGGAGAAGTCCTGACGGACCGCTCCGACAGCTCCACCGCGCCCGCCTTCGCGGGCGCGGTCGAGACGGGCGGCGCCGTGCGCGGCGCCGCCTTCTTCGACCTCGACCGCACGCTGATGGCCGGCTCCTCCGCGTTCGAGTTCGCCCGCGCCTCCTATCGCCAGGGCATCCTCACCCGCCGCCAGCTCGCCGCCGGCGCCTGGGCCAACGCGAAGTTCCGCCTGCAGGGCTCGACCGACGCCGGCACCGACCTCGTCCGCGCGCAGATCTTCGAGCTGATGCGCGACGTGCCGGTCCGCGACGTCCTGCGGCTCGGCCCCGAGGTGCTCGCCGGCGTCCTGCCGCGCGTCTACCCGCAGATGCTGCGCGTCGCCTACGAGCACCAGGACGCCGGCCGCCCCGTCTACATCGTCACCGCCGCCGCGCACGAGCTGGCCGAGGTGCTCGCGCACGTGCTGACCTTCGACGGCGGCCTCGGCGCGAGATCCGAGGTGCTCGACGGCCGCTACACCGGCCGCCCCGACGGCCCCTTCACCTACCGCGAGGGCAAGGCCGAGGCGATCCGCGAGCTGGCCGCGCGCGAGGGGATCGACCTGAGCGCCTCCTGGGCCTACTCCGACTCCGAGTCGGACCTGCCGATGCTGCGCGTCGTCGGCCATCCCGTCGCCGTCAACCCGGACGCCGAGCTGGGCCGGATCGCCCGCTCCGAGGGCTGGCAGGTGCTGCGCTTCGAGCGGCTCGGCCGACGCATCGCGCTCGCCGGGACGGCCGTCGCCGCCGTCGCCATCGGGGGCGCCGGCAGCCTGATGCTCGGCCGCCGCCGCACCGCCGCCGCTCCCCCGCCGCC
>JAEXXR010000218.1 GCA_023405705.1 Actinomycetes bacterium | reverse complement strand
GTCGTGCACCGGGCGGGCTGAAGGCGCGGCGGCGGGAGCCCGGGCTCGCGGCGAACGCGCCGCGGGCCGAGCGCGGGCGCGCCGCAGCGCGCCGCACTTGCGCATGCAACTACTCTCATCCCGTGGCGATCGCGAACGGCACGGACACGACCTCACCCAAGCGCCGCCAGCTGCTCGCCCAGCTCGCCGGGCCGCTGCGCTCGTTCATCTCGACCGAGGCCGGCTCCGCCGGGCTGCTGCTCGCCGCGACGGTGATCGCGCTGCTGTGGGCCAACTCGCCGGTCTCCGACAGCTACGACTCCTTCTGGCACACCGAGCTGGCGATCACGCTCGGCGACTGGACGCTCGACCTCGACCTGCGCCACTGGCTCGACGAGGGCCTGATGGCGCTGTTCTTCTTCGTGATCGGCCTCGAGGTCCGGCGCGAGTGGTCGCTCGGGGAGCTGCGCGACCGCAGCCGCGTCGTCGTGCCGGTGATCGCCGGCGTCGGCGGCATGGTCGTGCCGGCGCTGCTCTACCTGCTGATCTCGCCGACCGAGGCAAACGGCGGCTGGGGCATCGTGATCGCCACCGACACCGCCTTCATGCTCGGGGCGATGGCGATCGTCGGGCCGGCCTGCCCGACCCAGCTGCGCGTCTTCCTGCTGACGCTGTCGATCGTCGACGACATCGTGGCGATCAGCGTGATCGGGATCGTCTACTCCGACGCGCTCGACGCGATCGCGCTGGCCGTCGCGATCGCATGCCTGGCGGGGATCGCGGTCCTGTCGCAGCTGCGCGTCTGGCGCGGCTCGGCGTACGCGCTGCTCGGCGCCGGCCTGTGGATCGCGACGGTGATCTCGGGCCTGCACCCGACGATCGCCGGCATGGCCGCCGGCCTGCTCGTCGCGGCGTACACGCCCTCGAGAGCGCAGGTCGACGAGGCCGCCTCCAGAGCGCACGCCTTCCGCCAGTCGCCGCTGGCGAGCGTCGGGCGCGAGGCGACCCGCTCGGTCGAGCGCGCGCTCTCCCCCAACGAGCGGATGCAGGAGCTGCTGCACCCGTGGACCTCGTACGTGATCGTGCCGCTGTTCGCGCTCGCCAACGCCGGCGTCGACCTGCGCGGCGGCGCCCTGGGCGACGCGCTCTCCTCGCCGCTGACGTGGGCGATCGTCGCCGGGCTCGTGATCGGCAAGACGGCCGGCATCACGATTGGCGCGCTCGGCGCGATACGGGCGAAGCTGGGCAGACTGCCGCAGGGCGTCGGCGAGGGCCAGGTCGTCGGCGGCGCCGCGTTGTCGGGCATCGGCTTCACCGTCTCGCTGCTGATCGCCGGCCTCGCCTTCGAGGACTCGACGCTGGTCGAGGAGGCGAAGATCGGCGTGCTGCTCGCCGCCGCGCTCGCCGTCGCCGCCGGCTGGATCGCCTTCAAGCTCGCCGCCGTCCTGCGCGGCGAGGTCTCCGCCGGCCTGCCGACGATCCTCGACCCGCCGTTCGACCCCGACCGCGACCACGTCCGCGGGCCGCACGACGCGCCGCTGACGCTGGTCGAGTTCGCCGACTTCGAGTGCCCCTTCTGCGGCCGCGCGACCGGGATGGTCAAGGAGCTGCGCAGACGCTTCGGCGACGACCTGCGCTACTCGATCCGCCACCTGCCGCTGGTCGACGTCCACCCGCACGCCGAGCTGGCCGCGCAGGCGATGGAGGAGGCCGCGGTCCAGGGCAGATTCTGGGAGATGCACGACAAGCTGTTCGACCACCAGGACGAGCTGGAGTTCGAGGACCTGCTCGGCTACGCCGGCCGGATCGGGATCGACGTCGAGGAGCTGGCGCGGGCGCTCCAGGACGGCCGCCACGCCGAGACCGTGCGCGCCGACGTGATCTCCGCCGAGGCGAGCGGGGCCCGCAGCACGCCGACCTTCTTCGTCAACGGCAGACGCCACGTCGGCCCCTACGACGCGGAGACGCTCGCCCGCGAGCTGCTGGAGACCGCCCCTCAGCGGGCAGGCTCCAGTCATGTCACGACCTGAGCAGGACCGCATCACGACCCCGTTCGGCTTCGCGACGACCGCCGCGGAGGTGCTCGACGGCGTCGACCTGCACGGGCGCCGCGCGCTCGTCACCGGCGGGGCCTCCGGGATCGGGGTGGAGACGGCGCGGGCGCTGGCTGCGGCGGGCGCCGACGTCACGATCGCGGTGCGCGACGCGGCCGCCGGGGAACGGGTGGCCGGCGAGGTCGGGGCCCACGTCGCCCCGCTCGACCTGACCGACCGCGCCTCGATCGACGCGCTCGTCGCCGGCTGGACCGGGCAGCTGCACGTGCTCATCTGCAACGCGGGCGTGATGGCGACGCCCGAGACGCGCACGCCCGAGGGCTGGGAGCTGCAGTTCGCGACCAACCACCTCGGCCACTTCGCGCTCGCGCGCGGGCTGCGGGCGGCGCTGGCCGGCGGCGCCGCGCAGCACGGCGGGCCGTCGCGGATCGTCTCGGTCAGCTCCAGCGCCCATCTCGTCTCGCCCGTCGTCTTCGACGACCTCCACTTCCGCTTCCGCCCCTACGACCCGGGCCTCGCCTACGGCCAGGCGAAGAGCGCCAACGTGCTGTTCGCCGTCGGCGCCGCCGCACGCTGGCGCGACGACGGGATCGTCGCGAACGCGCTGATGCCCGGAGCGATCGCGACCCGCCTCCAGCGCCACAGCGGCGGCATGACGACCGCTCCCGAGCTGGTCAAGACGGTCGAGCAGGGCGCCGCCACCTCGGTCCTGCTCGCAGCTTCGCCGCTGGTCGAGGGCGTCAGCGGCCGCTACTTCGCCGACTGCGACGAGGCGCGGCTGGTCGACCGCCGGCCGGAGAGCGAGGCCTCGGGGTTGGTCTCCGTCGCCCCGTACGCGCTCGATCCGGCGAATGCGGAGCGGCTGTGGGAGCTGTCGCAGCGGTTGCTCGACGGCTGACGGCGCTTCGCTCGGCCCGCGGACCCGGCCAACGCGCTGCGCGACAGGACCGAGGCGCCGCGCACCGCCCGTTATGTGACCTCTCACCCTCAGGTCGAGCCTGAGCTATGAGGTCGGGATCGCCTGATCCAGCAGGGCTTCCGCCATCGCCCTCGCATCGGCGGCCGCTGCGCGCGGGTCGGTGAGCACGGCGGTCGTCATCGCGCCGTTGATCAGCAGCGCGAGCTGGTCGGCGAGACGGGGCGGACCGCCGGCCTCGGCGACCCGCCGCGCGAGCAGCTCGCGCCAGGAGCGCTTGTGGCGGCGCACGGCCTCGGCGACGCGCGGCGCCGACTCCCCCAGCTCGCCGAGCGCGTTGAGGTACGCGCAGCCGCGATAGCCGGGCGCGACGAACCATTCGCCGAGCAGGTCGAAGAGGGAGAGGATCCGTTCTCGCGCCGGCGCCTGCCCGCCGGTGCGGCGGACGAGCTCGAGATGGACGTCGCGCTCCCGCGCGATCAGCGCCGCCTCGACGAGCGCCTCCTTCGACGGATACAGCGCGTAGATCCGCTTCAGCGAAACCCCGGCGGCGTCGCGGATCGCGTCCATTCCGACACCGTGGACGCCATGCTCGTAGAACAGGCGGTTCGCCGCCTCCAGCACCTGCCTGCGCGCCTGCTCTTCGGAGAGAACCATTGTTCTCTATCGTAGCCGACCATGCGAGAACGAACATTCTCTCCGGCGTGCGAGGCGGCGGAGCCACGTGCGATCGCGGCCGAACGAGCGGCGACCAGGGGCGAGCCGGGAGACGACCCGATCGGAGCTGCCCTGCGGGCGGCCGCAGCGCAGCGCACGAGGGCCATGGAGGAGCCGCTCGGCGGTGGCGACAGGAGGACGGCTGCGCCTGCGAGAGAACCCCCGTTCTCGCGCGGACTCGCACTGCTGTTCGCGGTGACCGCGGGTCTGGCGGTCGGGAACGCGTATGCGGCGCAGCCGCTGCTCGACGCGATCGCCGCGGCGTTCAGCCTCTCCCCCGGGCTCGCCGGCGCGGTCGTGACGGCGACGCAGGCCGGGCTCGCGCTGGGTCTCGTCCTGGTCGTCCCGCTCGGCGACCTGCTCGTGCGGCGCCGGCTGGTGCCGGTGCAGCTCGCCGTCGGCGCGGGCGCGCTGGCGGTGGTCGCACTCGCCGGCTCCGTGCCGCTGCTGCTC
>JAEXXR010000256.1 GCA_023405705.1 Actinomycetes bacterium | reverse complement strand
GCCTGAGCGAGCGCGCCCGCGCCGCCCGCCGCACCCGCCGCCCCGCGCCGCGCCCGCATCGCGCCCGCGCGACAGCCGTCCGCGACACGTTGCCGGGAACCGGCCGATCGGGGAGACTGGCCTCATGAGCTACGACGTCAGCGGGGTCACCGGCGCACGGCCGGTCGTCGAAGGAGCGGAGGCGCGCGCGCTGTTCGGGCGCGTGATGGGCCTCGTCGCGGTCACCTGCGGCTTCGCCGCGCTCGGGGCCTACATGGGCCGCGACCTCGACGGGCTGATGTGGCTGATCCCGTGGCTCGGCGCGCTCGCCTGCGTCGTCGGGCTGAACGTCGCCGCGCAGCGCGCGCCCGCGCTCGCCGTCGTGCTGCTGTTCGGGCTCGGCTTCCTGCTCGGCCTCGCGACCGGCGTGACCGTCCTCTACTACGTCGAGAACGAGCCGACCGTCGTCTGGCAGGCGGCCGGCGCGACCGGGCTGACGGTCGCCGGCATGGGCGCCTGGGGCTACGCGACCCGCCGCGACCTCTCCTACCTCTACCGGACCCTGTTCTGGTGCCTGCTCGCGCTGCTCGCCTTCGGCCTGGTGATAGTGCTGTTCGGGATCGAGGGTGCGACGACGATATACGCGCTCGGCGGCATCGCCGTCTTCGCCGGCTACACGCTCGTCGACTTCAACCGGCTGCGCCGCGCCGGCAGAAGCGAGACGGTGCCGCTGGCGGCGTCGATCTTCCTCGACGTCTTCAACCTCTTCCTCTTCTTCCTGCAGCTGTTCGGCTCCAACCGCTAGGCGCCTGCGCGCATGGCCGCCGCCGTCCGCTGCGCCGTCGGGCTGCCGAACGTCGGCGAGTACGGCGACCCGCGGCTGCTGGTCGAGCTGGCGCAGGCGGCCGAGGCGGCCGGCTGGGACGGCGCCTTCGTCTGGGACCACGTCGCCTACCGCGAGCCGGGCTGGCCGGTCGCCGACCCGTACGTGACTGTCGCGGCGATCGCGGCGCGCACGGAGCGGATCCGGCTCGGCGTGCTCGTCTCCGCGGTCGCGCGGCGGCGGCCGGCGAAGCTGGCGCGCGAGCTCGCCTCGCTCGACGTGCTGTCGGAGGGCCGGCTGGTCGTCGGCGCCGGTCTCGGCTCGCAGGGCGAGCAGGAGTTCGCCGCGCTCGGCGAGGACCCCGACCCGAAGGTGCGGGCGCGCAAGCTCGACGAGGGCCTCGCGATCGTCGACGGCCTCTGGCGCGGCGAGCCGTTCGCCTTCGACGGCGAGCACCTGCGGGTCGACGTGCGCGAGCCGTTCCTCCCCCGCCCCGTGCAGCGGCCGCGGCCGCCGGTCTGGATCTCCGGGCGCTGGCCGGCGAAGCCGGGCTTCCGCCGCGCCGCCCGCTGGGACGGCGCCTTCCCGACCTTCGCCGACCTGCCGCGCGACGCGACCCCGGCGCCGGAGCAGCTCGCCGAGGTGCTCGCCTTCGTGCACGAGCAGCGGGCCGCCGCAGGGATCGACGCCGCCGCGCCGTACGACCTCGTCGTCGAGGGCCTCTCCGACGGCCCCGACGCCGCGCGCCTGGCGGCCTATGCCGACGCCGGACTGACGTGGTGGATCGAGAAGCTCGGCTGGTTCCGCGGCCCGCTCGCCGAGATGCGCGAGCGGATCGCGGCGGGACCGCCGAGCTAGGCCCCCTCGGCCTCCGCCTCCGCGACGCGCGCCTCGAGCGCGACGCGGGCGGCCTCGGCGGCGAACAGCAGCTCGTCGAGCAGCGGCGGCGGGGCGTCCTCGCCGGCCTCGCCGATCGCCTCCAGCTCGGTCGCGATGCGGGCGACCTCGACGGCGCCGAAGGTGCCGCCGGCCGACTTCAGCGAGTGGGCGGCAGCCTGGAGGTCCTCGGCGTCGGCGGCGTTGACGACCTCGTCGCAGCGGTCGCCGAGACGGTCGAGGAAGAGCCGCACGAGGCGGGCGAATGCCTCCGGGTCCTCCAGCTCCGCGGCGAGCGCGTCGAGGACATCGGTGTCGAGCGGTCTGGCGTCCATGCCGGTGATGGTCGCGCATCGCGCGGCGGAGCGCCGGGCCGGCGCGCGCGGGTGCGGGTTTCCGCAGGCTCGCGGCGCGAAACCCGCACGGTTGCGCCCAGCGCGTGTCAGATCCGGGCACGTGGGCAAAGGTGAGGTGGACGCGGCTGCGGGAGTCGCGCGCGGTCGGAAGGCGACAGGTCGGGAGCGATGGCAAGGGATGACGACGGGCGCAGGGCGCTGATCCTCTTCGTCGAGGACGACGAGGTCCTCGCGGCGGTGCTCGTGGAGCTGCTCGGCTCGCTCGGCGAGGTGCGCTGGGCGCCGAGCGCGGAGGACGCGATCGCGCTGCTGCCGACGCGGCCGTGGGACCTGCTCGTCTCCGACATCGACCTGCCGGGGATGAACGGCCACGAGATGGTGCGGCGCGCGAAGGGCGCCCACGCCGACCTCGGGACGCTGATGCTGTCCGGCCACGCCAGCTTCGAGCAGGCGGTCGAGGCGATCCGCGCCGGCGCCGACGACTACCTGACCAAGCCGGTCGAGCCGGCGAGGCTGCTGGAGAAGGCGCGCACGCTGATCGCGCTGACGCGCGAGCGCCGCGCCGCCGGCAGCGAGCGCGTGCTGGCGATCGGCGCCCACCCCGACGACGTCGAGATCGGCGTCGGCGGGATCCTGCTGCGCCACGCCGCCGCCGGCCACGACGTCGCGGTGCTGACGCTGACCGGCGGCGAGCAGGGCGGCGAGGTCGCCGCGCGCGCCGCCGAGTCGCAGAACGCCGCCGACCTGCTCGGCGCGCGGCTGTTCCACACCGACCTGCGCGACACGAGCGTCAGCGACGACGGCACGACGATCGCCGTCATCAAGCGGGTCGTCGACGAGGTGCTGCCGACGACCGTCTACACGCACACCGCCCGCGACGTCCACCAGGACCACCGCAACGTCCACCACGCCTCGCTCGTCGCCGCCCGCGGCATCCCGCGCGTCTACTGCTACCAGGCGCCGAGCACGACGGTCGAGTTCAAGCCGACCCGCTTCGTCGCGATCGACCCCTACCTCGACCGCAAGCTGGAGGTGATCCGCGCCTACGCCTCGCAGACGGCCGTCCGCTCCTACCTCGACGAGGAGCTGCTGCGCGCGACCGCCCGCTATTGGAGCCGCTTCACGCAGGCGCGCTACGTCGAGCCGCTGGAGGTCGTGCGCGAGGCCGACGCCGGCCAGTCGCCGCCCGCCGAGACGCAACCCGACCGAGAGGAGCTCGCCGATGCCCGTTGACCTGCCAGGACGGGTGCTGGTGACCGGCGCCGGCGGCCCCTCCGGCATCTCGGTGATGCGCGCGATCGAGAGCCCGGCGCTGACCGTCTTCGCCGGCGACATCGACCCGTACGCCGCCGGCCTCTACCTCGTGCCCGAGTCACAGCGGGAGATCCTCCCGCGCGGCGACGACCCCGCCTTCGCCGACCGCCTCTTCGCCTTCTGCGAGCGCGAGGCGGTCGACGTCGTCGTGCCGACGGTCGACAGCGAGCTGCTGCCGCTCGCGCGCCAGCGGGAGCGGTTCGCGGAGGCCGGCGTGAGACTGGTGCTGGCGAGCGAGGAGACGCTCGCCGTCTGCCTCGACAAGTGGGCGCTGGACGAGCGCTGCCGCGGGCAGGTCCGCACCCCCGCCTGCTGGCTGGTCGACGACGCGTTCGACCCGGCCGCGCCGGAGCTGCCGGCGATCGTCAAGCCGCGCAGCGGCAGCGGCTCGCGCGGGATCGCGCTGCTGCGCGAGCGCGCCGAGCTGGAGGCGCTGCCGCGCGACGGCAGCCTGCTGGTCCAGGAGCACCTGCCCGGCCCGGAGTTCTCGCTCGACGTGCTCGCCGGCGCCGACGGCGAGGTGATCGCGGTCGTCCCGCGCGAGCGGCTGAAGGTCGACTCCGGGATCGCGATCACCGGCCGCACCGTCCACGACGTCCAGCTGGAGGAGTTCGGCGCCGCGGTCGCACGGCTGATCGGGCTGAGCACCGTCGCCAACGTGCAGGTGAAGGGCGCCGCCGACGGCGCCCCCGCGCTGCTGGAGGTCAACCCGCGCTTCCCCGGCACGATGCCGCTGACGATCGCGGCCGGCGTCGACATGCCGTCGCTGGCGGTCGCCGAGGCGCTCGGCGCGCCGCCGCCGCAGGGGCCGCTGCCGTTCGCGGAGATCGCGATGGTCCGCTTCTTCCAGGAGCGCTTCTTCGGCCACGGCGAGCTGTCCGCGCTGGAGGAAGCGGCCGAGCGGACCGGGAGCCGGGCGTGAGCGGCGCCGTCGAGCGCGAGCTGCCGCCCGGCGCGCCCGCCCGCGCCGACCAGGACATGCAGGTCCACTCGACCTTCTCCGACGGCGCCTCGACCGTCGCCGAGAACGTCGCGGAGGCGGAGGCGATCGGGCTGACGCAGATGACCTGCGTCGACCACGTCCGCCGCTCGACCGACTGGGTGCCGGACTACGTCGCCGAGGTCCGCCGGCTCGCCGGCCAGACCTCGGTGAGGCTGCGGATCGGCGTCGAGGCGAAGCTGCTCGACACGAGCGGCGCGCTCGACCTGCCGGACGCGTCGCTGCTCGACGGCGTCGAGTGGATCTACGCCGCCGACCACCAGGTCCCGCTCGCCGACGGCGTCCACCACCCCGACGAGGTCCGCGAGGGGATCGCGAGCGGCCGCTACGACGGGCAGGAGGTGCTGGCGCAGATCATGGAGGCGACGACCGCCTGCCTCCCCCGGCACCCCGGCAGGATCGTGATCGCGCACATCTTCAGCGTGCTGCCGAAACTGGGCCTGCGCGAGGAGCAGGTGCCGCGCGAGCTGATCGAGCGGCTCGCCGAGGTGACGAGGGCGACCGGCAACGTGATCGAGGTCAACGAGCGCTACCGCACCCCGTCGGCCGCGACGCTGCTGCCGTTCGTGCGGCTCGGCGTGCCGCTGCTGATGAGCACCGACAGCCACAGACGCGACACGATCGGCCGCTACGAGCACGGCCTCTCGGTCGTGCGCGAGCTGGCGGCGGCGCTGACGAGCTGAGTGCGGCGTGGAGCACGTCGCCACCGTCCTGCTCGTCGCGCTCGTGCTCGCGGGAGCGATCCCGCTGCTGGCCGGCTGCTACCAGTTCGTGCTCGCCGGCCTGCACGCGCTGCGCGTCAGAACGCCGCGCGAGGCGTGCTTCCCGCGCGTCGCGATCGTGATCCCGGCGTGGAACGAGGCGGCCGTGGTCGAGCGGACGCTGGAGCGGCTGCTGGCGCTGGAGTACCCGGCCGACCGCCTGCGCGTCTACGTCGTCGACGACGCCTCGACCGACGCGACGCCGGAGAAGGTGCAGGCGAAGGCGGCCGCGCACCCCGGCCGGATCTTCCATCTGCGGCGCGAGAGAGGCGGCGAGGGCAAGGCCCACACGATCAACCACGGTCTCCGCACGCTCCACGCCGAGGGCTGGTTCGAGGCGGTGCTGGTGATCGACGCCGACGTGATCTTCACGCCGCCGTCGCTGCGGCGGATGACGCGCCACCTCGCCGACCCGGCCGTCGGCGCCGTCACCGGCTACATCAAGGAGGGCAGCCGGCCCGGCAACTGGATGAACCGCTTCGTCGCCTACGAGTACGTGACCGCGCAGGCGGCGGCGCGACGGGCGCAGAACGTGCTCGGCGCGCAGGCCTGCCTCGCCGGCGGCGCGCAGCTGCTGCGGCGCGAGAGCCTGGAGGCGGCCGGCGGCGTGATCGACACGACGACGCTCGCCGAGGACACCGTCACGACGCTGAACGTCCAGCTCGCGGGCAAGCGCGTGATCTTCGAGCCGTACGCGACCGTCTGGGCCGAGGAGCCGCGCGCGGTCACCGGCCTGTGGAAGCAGCGGCTGCGCTGGGGCCGCGGCAACGTGCAGGTGACGCGCCGGTTCAGGCACATCTGGCTGCGCCGCGGCCGGGCCGGCAGCCTCGGCGGCGTCGGCTTCGCGCTGATCTGGTTCTCCGTCTTCCTGATGCCGGTCTTCATGCTCACCTCCTCGACGGCGCTGATCGGGCTGTGGCTGCTCGACGAGGAGAGCGCGCTCGACGTCTTCCGCGCGCTCTGGTTCCTGAACGTCGTCACCTACCTGTTCGTGACGCTGTCGAGCTTCTCGATCGACACCGAGACGGCGCGCCGGACGTGGCGCGAGGGGCTGCTGTTCCCCGGCGTCGTCAGCCTCGCGATCATCGTCTACGCCGCGTACCCGCCGCTCTACGACGAGACGATCGCGGGCTGGCTGCGCGACGCCGGCGTCGACCCCGACGACGGCCTCGCCACGGGGATCCTGCTGTTCACGTACGTGTGGCTGTCGGCGTCGATGCTGGCGGCGTGGCTGGTGAAGCTGCTCGACGAGCGCTTCGGCCGCCGCGTCCGCTGGCTGATCGCGCCGCTCGTCTACCTCGTCGGCTACGGCCCGCTGCTGTGCGCGATCACCGCCGCCGCCTACGTGAAGGAGGCGCGCGGAGCCGAGATGAGATGGGACAAGACGGAGAAGACGGGCGCCGTCGGGGAGCTGGTGTGAGCGCCGTCCCGCCGCCCCCGCCCCCGCTCGGCCCGGCCGCGCCCGAGCCGCTCCTCCCCGACCCCGCCGAGGAGGCGATCGCCCAGGACCGCGGCGAGCGCAAGCTGCTGCTGCGCCAGCTCGCCGTGATCGTCCTGATCCTCCTGCTGGTGGCCCTGCGGATCTGGCTGGTCTGAGCGGATCGCTGCGGATCCGGGGGCGGCTGGCGCCCCCGGATCCGCAGTGATCGCCGCTCAGCGGGCGACCGGCTCCCGTGACGGCTCGCCGTTCACGCGGCGCAGGAGGCCAAGCGGGTTGGCGTCCTGAAGGGCCGGCGGGAGCAGCGCGTCGGGGACGGCCTGGAAGCCGACCGGGCGCAGGAAGCGGCGGGCCGCGGTCATCCCGACCGAGGTCGTCGCCGCGGCGCTCGTCGCCGGTAACGGGCCGCCGTGGACGGTCGCCCAGCCGACGGCGACGCCGGTCGGGTAGCCGCCGACGATCACGCGGCCGGCGCGCGCCGACAGCGCCCGCAGCAGCCGCGCCGTCAGCGGCTCCTCCGCGTCACCG
>JAEXXR010000063.1 GCA_023405705.1 Actinomycetes bacterium | reverse complement strand
GAGCGCGACCGTGCGCGGGCTGCCGGGCGCGTCGTCGGCGAAGCGCAGCGACGCGCTCGCCGCGCCGTCCGCCGTCGGCGCGAAGGCGACGGTGACGGTGCATGTCGCCGCCGCGGCGACGGTCGTGCCGGAGCAGCCGTCGGAGACGATCGAGAACTGGTCGGCGTTCGCGCCGGTCAGCGTCACCGCGCCGGGGTCGTAGGTGATCGGACCGGCGTTGGCGCCGCTCGCGCTGTTGGTGACGGTGAAGCTCTGCGCGGCGCTCGTCGTCCCCCTGCGCACCTCGCCGAAGGCGCCGGTCGCCGACGACAGCGACGCCGATCCCTGCGTGCCGCGTCCGCTGAGCGCGAACGTCTGCGGACTGCTGGCGGCGTTGTCGGCGAAGCGCAGCGATGCGCTCTTGCTGCCGGTGCTCGTCGGCGTGAAGGTGACGTCGACCGTGCAGGATGCGCCGGGCGCGACCGACTGGCCGGCGCAGCCGTTGGCGCCGATCGAGAACTGGTTCGCGTTCGTGCCGGTCAGCGTCACCGCGCCGGCGGCGAACGTCAGCGGCTGACCGCCCGCGAACGGCAGCGAGTCGTTCGTGATCGTGAAGGTCTGCGTCGCTCTCCTGCCGAGCACGACGTTGCCGAAGGGGCCGGTCGCCGGCGTCCCGCTGAAGCCGGGTCCCGTCGCGAAGACGCGAACCGGCCACTCCAGCCCGGTGATCAGGTTCGCGTTCGCGCCGGTGCCGGCGGTCGAGATGCGGCCGATGCGGCCGTTCGGCGGCTCGGTCCAGTAGACGTAGCCGCCGGAGAGCGAGACCGAGCCGGTGATGGTGGAGGTCGAGTGCCAGCTGTCGTCGGCGCCCGTGCCGTCGCTTCTCGCCCGCCCGATCCCGTAGTTGCCGCTGTCGCCGTTGGCCCAGTACAGGTAGCCGCCGCTGACCGCGATGCCGTTCGGGTAGCCGACGTCCTCGATGAACCGGTCCTCTCTGCCGCTGCCGTCGAGTCTGATACGGCCGATCCGGCTGAAGTTGTTCTCGGACCAGTAGAGATACGTGCCGTCGGTCGCGACGCCGGCCGGCCACGAGCCGTCCTCCAGCACGACGAAGTCCTGCTCGAAGCCGCTGCCGTCGGCTCTCACGCGGCTGATCCGCGGCTCGTTGGGCACCGACCAGTAGAACCACTCGCCGTCGGTCGCGAGCGAGCCGGCGCCCGACGGCGTCGCGAAGACCTCGACGGGGTCGCTGCCGTCGAGCTCGGAGCGCATCAGCGAGCCGTAGTACTCGACCCACCAGAGGTGTCTGCCGTCGCTGGCGACGCCGCCGATCTCTCTGCTCGACGGCACGAACGGCGCGGTCACCGAGCCGCCGGCGTTGGTCGCTCTGCCGATCCAGTTGTCGGAGAACGACGCGCTGTCGGTCCAGTAGATCTCGGCTTCGGCGGCGGCGGCCGGGCCGAGCAGCAGCAGGCAGACGGCGCTCAGGACGAGCGCGAGCGAACGACGGGCGGCAGGAGGCATCCGCCGAGCTTCGCCGCCGGGCGCGCTGCTGTCATGAGTGGTCGCCACTCATCTTTTGGCGCGCGGCCGATGAGTTCGGCGGCCTGGGGCGGTCATAGCCTCGAACCTGTTCCCGAGGAGGACCTCCGATGCGCACCGTGATCTACCCGATGAACGTCTCGCTGGACGGCTACATCGCCGGCCCGGACGGCGGCTTCAACTGGACCGCGCCCAACGAGGAGGCCTTCCGCTTCCACACCGAGCAGGCGCGCGGGCTCTCGACCTACGTGCTGGGCCGCAGGCTGTACGAGACGATGCTCTACTGGGAGACGGCCGACCAGAACCCGGCGGTCGGCTTCGACACGACCGAGTGGGCGTCGATCTGGAAGGCGCTCCCGAAGCTCGTCTTCTCGAGAACGCTGTCGGCGGTGGAGGGCAACGCCCGCCTCGCCACCGGCTCGCTGGCCGAGGAGATCGGGCGGCTGCGGGCCGAGCCCGGCGACGGCGACATCGCGATCGGCGGCGCGACGCTCGGCGGCGAGGCCGTCGAGCTGGGGTTGGTCGACGAGCTCCGGACCTTCATCTATCCCGTGCTCGTCGGCGGCGGCATCCCGTACCACCCGCAGCGAGAGCGCCAGGTCGACCTCTCGCTGATCGAGTCGCGGACCCTCGGCGGGCAGGTCGAGCTGCTCCGGTATCGCGTCGGGCGTTAGGAAGGGTTGGGGCCGTTCCATTCCTTGGTGTGCCTCGCGGGAAAGGAACGGGCGGCCGCGCGCTACAGGAACCGCGGCGCGAGGCGGTCGACGGCGTGCAGCACGACGGCGAGCGGGCGGGCGACGATCGCGACGAGCGCGCCGGTGAGGCGGCCGCGGCGCCGGGCCGACACGCGCGGCGGCAGGGCGGACAACAGCGTGCCGAGCGCCGGCAGCGGGCGTCCGTAGATCTCCAGGTCGTCGATCCGCTCGTCGGCGTCGAGGCGGACGAGGATGACGAAGCGCAGCTCGACGCCACGCACGCGCGCGCTGAACGGCGCCGCGCAGAGGTCGCCGAGCATGAGCGGGTCGCGGGTTCTGAGGTCGTCGAGGACGGCGAATATGTCGCGGTGCAGCGCGGCGACCTCGTCTGCGCCCACGAACCGGACGCGGTCGGTGAGCGGGGAGTGGAGGGCGACGCCGGGGGCCAGCAGCGCGGCGACCGCGTCGGCGTCGCCGCGCTCGGCCGCCGCGCGGAACGCCGCGATCGTGGCCGGGGCCGAGGGCGTGGAGGCGGCGGGATCGGTGATCTTCATCGGGACCCTTCTTCGCGGGAGCGGCGTTGCTAGTCTGCTTGAGAAAATCAAGCGTGGTGGAGGAAGTCAACCAGATGCCTGCTCGCTCGTACGGACAGTTCTGCGGTCTCGCCCGTTCGCTGGACACGGTCGGCGACCGCTGGAGCCTGCTGATCGTCCGCGAGCTGCTGCTCGGCCCGCTGCGCTACGGCGAGCTGGCGGCGTCGCTCGGCGGGATCGCCAGCAACCTGCTCGCCGACCGCCTGCGCAGCCTGGAGGCATCCGGGGTGGTCGAGCGGCGGCTGGGGGAGACCGGCGGCGTCGCCTACGCGCTGACGTCGTGGGGCGAGCAGCTGCGCGAGCCGATCGAGGCGCTCGTCCGCTGGAGCACGCCGCTGATGGTCCCGGGACCGGGCGGCGACGCCTTCCAGCCGCGTTGGCTGGCGGTCGCGCTGCCGGCGCTGCTCGCCGGGCGAACGGCGCGGCCCGCCGCAGAGGTCGGGATCGAGGTCCCCGGCATGTTCATCGCACTGCGGCTGGACAGGAGCGGTCCGCACGTGACCGCCGACCCCGAGCCCGGCCGGCGCCCCGCCACCGTCCTCGCCGCGGCGCCCGAGGTCGTGCTCGGTCTCGCGGGCGGCGCGCTCACACTCGACCAGGCGCTCGCCGTCGCGACGGTCGAAGGCGACCGGCGCGTGCTCGCGACGGTGCTCCCCGGCGCTCCGGCGTGAGCGGGCCGCGCCGGTTCGAGATCGTCTCGGGTGCCGACGTGCCGCAGGTCGACACCCGAGAGCGGCACCGGCTCGCCGGCCCGCGCTAGCGGCGCGGCGAGCGCAGCAGCGCCGCGGCGAGCAG
>JAEXXR010000030.1 GCA_023405705.1 Actinomycetes bacterium | reverse complement strand
CGTGCAGACGGTCAGCGTCGCCGGCTCGCCGCCGTCGTTGCCGAGCTGGAACGGCGTGTCGGCCGGCACGATCAGCGCGTCGCCGGCGGTGACGAGGTGCTCCTCGCCGCCGACGGTTGCGCGGACGCTCCCGGCTGCGACGACGAAGACCTCCTCGCGATCGAGCGTGTGCGGCGCGCTGGCGGCGCCGCGCGCGCCTTCGAGCTGCCAGACGGCCAGCTCCGTTGAGCCGCGCGACGGGACTGCGAGCGGGCGGAAGGTGAAGCCGTCGCGGCTGAAGACGGGCGCGTCGGCGAGCGTGGCGTGCGGCATGGGGCTCCTCGGTCGAACTCGATTAGGCAACCAAGTTGACCAAATCGCCGACGTCTGGTCAACCTGGTTGACTTCTTTCGCATGAGCGACGACGCCGACGATCGACCGGCCTCGCGCGCCGGCGGCAGGGGCACCGCCGAGCGCGTCCGCGCGGCCGCCGCCGACCCGCAGCAACCCGGCAGCTCCGCGTTGCTGCTCGCGATGGGCTTCCGCGCGCTGACCGACCGCTTCCACGAGCTGCTGCGCGAGGAGGGGCGGGAGCCGCTGCGCCCGGCGCACGGCTTCGTCTTCCGGCTGCTGTCGGAGCGCGAGGAGCTGACCGCCACCGAGCTGGCCGGCGACCTCGGCGTCAGCAGACAGGCCGCCGCCAGAGTCGTCGGCGAGCTCGAGGGGTGGGGCTACGTGACGCGCCGCCCGCATCCGCGCGACCGCCGCTCGCAGGTCGTCGCGCACACCGCGCGCGGGCGCGACTACGTCGCCCGCGCCGACGAGCTGTGGGCGCGCGTCGAGCGCGAGTGGGAGGAGGTCGCCGGGCGTGAGGCGGTCGGCACGGCGAAGGCGGCGATCGCCGCCTGGGTGCAGGAGACGGCGGGGGAGGGGCGGCCGCCGCTGCGGCCGGTGTGGTGAAGGGGCCCGCTGGTACCCTCGTCCCCGCCGCCATGAAGATCTCCATCGCCTCAGACCACGCCGGCTTCGACCTGAAGTCGCACATCGCCGCGTCGCTCGCGGCCGCCGGCCACGACGTCGTCGACCTCGGGACCGACGGACCGGACTCCGTCGACTACCCGCAGTACGCCGAGCCGGCCGCGGAGCTGGTCGGCAGGGGGGAGGTGGAGCGCGGCGTGCTCGTCTGCGGCTCCGGCAACGGCGTCGCGATCGTCGCCAACAAGGTCCACGGCGTCCGCGCCGTCAACGCCCACGACGTCGAGGAAGCCGAGATGTGCCGGCGTCACAACGACGCCAACGTCGTCACCCTGTCAGGGGCGCGCCTGAGCGAGGAAGCGGCCGACGCGATCGTCGCCGCGTTCCTCGCCACCGACTTCGACGGCGGTCGCCACGCCCGCCGCGTCAACCAGATCACCGCGATGGAGACGCCCGCATGACCGACCTTCCCGCCGACTTCTTCAACAAGCCGCTCGCCGAGGTCGACCCCGAGATCGCGGAGGCGCTCGCCGGCGAGCTGCGCCGCCAGCAGAGCACGCTGGAGATGATCGCCTCGGAGAACTTCGTCCCGCAGGCCGTCCTGGAGTGCCAGGGCAGCGTGCTGACGAACAAGTACGCCGAGGGCTACCCGGGCCGCCGCTACTACGGCGGCTGCGAGTGGGTCGACGTCGCCGAGCAGCTCGCGATCGACCGCGCCAAGCAGCTGTTCGGCGCCGAGCACGCGAACGTCCAGCCGCACTCCGGCGCGCAGGCCAACACGGCCGTCTACCACGCGCTGCTGCAGCCCGGCGACACGATCATGGGCCTCGAGCTGGCGCACGGCGGCCACCTCTCGCACGGCATGAGAATCAACGTCTCCGGCCGCCTGTACGACATCGCGCCGTACCAGGTGCAGCGTGAGACGAGCCTGATCGACATGGACGAGGTCGAGCGGATCGCCAAGGAGCGCAAGCCGAAGCTGCTGCTCGCCGGCTGGTCGGCCTACCCGCGCCAGCTCGACTTCGCCCGCTTCCGCCAGATCGCGGACGAGATCGACGCGCTGCTGATGGTCGACATGGCGCACTTCGCCGGCCTCGTCGCCGCCGGCCTGCACCCCAACCCGGTGCCGTACGCCGACGTCGTCACGACGACGACGCACAAGACGATCGGCGGCGGCCGCGGCGGCCTGATCCTCTGCAGAGAGGAGCACGCCAGAAGAATCAACTCGGCGATCTTCCCGGGCCAGCAGGGCGGCCCGCTGGAGCACGTGATCGCCGGCAAGGCGGTCGCGTTCAAGATCGCGATGAGCGACTCCTTCAAGGAGCGCCAGCAGCGCACGATCGACGGCGCGCAGGCGCTGGCGCAGGAGCTGCTGGAGGGCGGCGCCGACCACGGCGTCAGCGTCCTCACCGGCGGCACTGACGTCCACCTCGTGCTCGCCGACCTGCGCGAGTCCGAGCTCGACGGCCAGCAGGCGGAGGACCGCCTCCACGAGGTCGGCATCACCGTCAACCGCAACGCCGTCCCGTTCGACCCGCGCCCGCCGATGGTCTCCAGCGGCCTGCGGATCGGCTCCCCGGCGCTCGCGACGCGCGGCTTCCAGGTCGAGGACTTCCACGAGGTCGGCAAGGTGATCGCCGCGACGCTGTCGCCGGCGTTCGAATCCGGCAAGGGCGAGCTGGCCGAGCGCGTCACCGCGCTGGCCGACAAGTACCCGCTCTACGCCGACCTCGGCACGGCGCCCACCCCCGCCTAGCCGGCCGCCCGGGACCGCGGCAGGCGCCGCGGTCCTCCGGCCCTGCCAGACTTCGTCCCCGGCATGAACGAGCTCGACGCCGTCTTCGCCTTCCTCGTCGCCCTGGCGGTGGCGGCCGTCACGACCCCGCTGGCGGCGCGGCTGGCGTTCCGCGTCGGCGCCGTCGACGAGCCGCGCGACCGCGGCCTCGCCTCACGCGTGACGCCGCTGCTCGGCGGCCTCGCGATCCTCGCGGGCGTGCTCGTCGCGTCGGCGATCTGGCTGCCGATCACCGACGAGACGCGCGGCATCCTGCTCGGTGCCGCGCTGATCGCGCTGGTCGGCGCGATCGACGACGTGATCGACCTGCCGCCGCAGTGGAAGCTGCTCGGCCAGATCGTCGCGGCCGTGATCCCGGTCGCAGCCGGCGTGCGCGTCGAGAACATCACGCTGCCGTTCCTCGGGGCGCTCGACTTCGGCGAGCTCGGCGGCGTGCTGACGGTGATCGGCCTCGTCGGGCTGATGAACGTCGTCAACTTCTCCGACGGCGTCGACGGCCTCGCCGCGGGCGTCTGCGCGATCAGCGCGGTCGCCTTCTCGATCATCGCCTTCGACCTCGGCCGCGCCGGCGCGGGCGTGCTCGCCGCGATCGTCGCGGGCGCCGCGCTCGGCTTCCTCTTCCACAACTTTCACCCGGCGTCGATCTTCATGGGCGACTGCGGGGCGCTGCTGCTCGGCTTCCTGCTCGGCTGCGTCGCCGTCCAGGGCTCGCTCAAGACGAACGCCCTGATCGCGCTCGTCGGACCGCTGGCGATCCTCGCCGTGCCGTTCCTCGACACCAGCTTCGTCGTCGCGCGTCGGCTGAAGTACCGGCGCGCGCCGTGGTCGGCCGACGCGCAGCACTTCCACCACCGGCTTGCGCGCGTCGGCTTCAGCCAGCGCCGCACGGTCCTCTACCTGTACGCCTGGACGGTCCTGCTCGCCGGCCTCGCGGTCGCGCTGCGCTTCATCCCGTACACCGACAACCACGGCTCGTTCAACCTCGGCTGGGCGCTGCTGCTGGGCGCGGTCGCGCTGTTCGTCGTCGGCGCGAGCGTCTACCTCGTGATCGTGCTGGAGATCCTCAAGCTGAAGCGGCTGCGCGCCTGGCAGATGCGGCGCACCGACCCGGAGACGACCGAGCACGAGATCGTCGCGCAGGTCGAGAGCGACCTCGAGACCGGCGAGTTCGCCGCCGTCGACGGCGGCAGCGGGGGCGGCAGCGGCGGGTCGGGACCGCAGGCGCCCCCGGCGCCCGCGCCTCAGCGCGGCGCGCCGTAGACGGCCGCGAGCCAGATCCGCAGCAGCGCCTCGACGACCGGCGCCTCGCCGAGCTGCTCGCCCTGCACGAGCCGCTCGTAGGCGCTGCGCTCGGTCATCCACACGAGCGCGAAGGCGGTCGCGTGGGCGGGGAGCGTCGGGTCGGCTCTGCCGGCGGCCTGCTCGCGCTCGATCCGCTCGCGTGTCGAGTCGACGAAGCGACCGACGAGCGCGCGCCAGAAGCCGGCGACCTCCTCGTCGTAGGCGGCCGACTCGACGATCGCCCGCAGCAGCGCGGGATGGCGCCTGTAGATGCCGACGATCTTGGCGATCGCGGCCTCCAGCTCGGCGCGGCCCTCGCCGTCGCCCGACCACCACTCCTCGGCCTCGCCGAACAGCTCCTCGGCGACCCCGGAGGTGAGCCGCATCAGCAGCTCGCGCTTGTCGCGGAAGTAGAAGTAGAAGGCGGTGCGGGAGATCCCGGCGCGCGTCGCGATCCGCTCGATCCCCAGCTCCGAGAAGGCGGCGCCCTCGTCCAGCAGCGCCTCGGTGGCCTGCAGGACGCTGGCCTCGACGGCTGCCCGCTTCGCGCTCTGCTCCCCAGTGCGTCGGCTCAGCGATGCCATTGCGCCCACCCTAGCGTGAGCCGCCTGCGCCCGCCGCAGACGTGGCCGGACGACCGGCTGGGGAGATGCTCCCGAGCGGCGGCGCGTCGCGATTCCGACCTGAAACCGACTCGCTCGAGAAGGGTCGCGGCTATCGCGCGGGCGCGCACGCGCGTGGAGATCTGAGTGGCGACTGTCACTAAGTTGTTACAAGCCAGCGCAAGTCGGTAAGCTCTTCATAAGCCCGCAGGCAAAGCGTCTTCCGCCAGGCCCGCGGAGACCCGTCCGAGCCTGGTGCGGGTCCTTTTCACGTCTTGGCGGTAACGCCCTCACATGTGTCCCCCCGACCTTCCCGAGCCGCAGCCCGATGACGAACGACCGCCCGCCGACGCGGGGGGCCGTCGCCGGCTCGATCATGCTCGCCGCGACGCTGCTGTGCGCCGGCATCGGTCTTGGGGTCGGGGCGCTCGTGGGCGCGACTGTGCCGCTCTTGATCATCGGTTTGGGCGTAGGCTTCGCCGCCGGCATCGCGCTCGTGCGTGCGCACTTCGGTGACCTCTGAAAACTGATCGATGATCTTCCTCCGTCAACTCGACGTCGTCCTCCTGCTGCTCGCGCTGCCGATCTTCATCGCGGCCGACCAGCCGATCCTCGGCTGGGCAGCGACCACGATCGCTTGGATCGCGCAGAAGGCGCTGCAGGCCGCACTGGAGCGCAAGGCGGCCGGCGAGGAGGACCCGAAGAGCTTCTTCCGCCTCATGGCCGGCTCGCTGATCGGACGTTCCTGGCTGCTTGCCCTTACGATCTTCGCCGTCGGCATCGTCGACCGTGACGCAGGACTGGCCGCAGCCATCCTCGCGCTCGTCGTCTTCACCACTTACCTGGCCACCTCACTCATCATGCGTGCCCCGCAGAACCACTCGGAGCGTCCCCTTTGAACCTGCGTCGTCACCCACGTCTCCTGCTCGCGTCGCTCACGTCGCTGCTGACGCTCCTGCTGCTGTCGCCGGCCGCGTCGCTCGCTGCCTCGGGCGGCAGCGAGCCCGCGCTGAACCCCTCCGAGGAGTTCGCGCTCCCGGACTGGATCTCGATCAACATCGGCGGCCTCGATCTCTCGATCAACAAGGCCGTCCTGTACATCTTCCTCGCGACCCTCCTGACGGTCGGCGTGATGATCTACGCCGCCAGACGGATGGCCGCCCGCCCGACGGGCCGCCTGCAGACGGTCGTCGAGATGGCCTTCGGCCTCATGCGCGACAACATCACGCGCGGCAACATGGACTCGAGAATGGCCGCGAAGTGGTTCCCCTTCATCGCGACGCTGTTCCTGTTCATCTGGTTCTCGAACATGATCGGGTACATCCCGCTGCCGACGAACTCGACGCACACGTTCAACGTCGCCGGCCTCGAGATCCCGTCGTTCGCGCTCTACGCCGCGACGGCCAACATCTCGATCCCGCTCGTGCTCGCGCTCGTCGTCTGGTTCGCCTACCACATCGAGGGCGTCCGCAAGCACGGCTTCTTCGGCTACATCCGCAGCTGGGTTCCGGCCGGCGTCGAGGGCTTCATGGTCGGCCCGATCCTCGCGATCGAGGCGCTGTCGCACTTCGTCCGGCTGATCTCGCTCTCGCTGCGTCTCTTCGCCAACATCCTCGCCGGCCACCTCCTCATCCTCTTCATGGCGGGCGGCCTCGTCGTCCTGCTCGGGATGGGCGTCTTCGGCTCGGTCGTCCTCGGCATCTCGACCGGGGCCCTGGCCGTGATCTTCTTCCTCTTCGAGATCGGCCTGGTCGCGACGCTCCAGGCATTCATCTTCAGCACCCTCACCGCGATCTACCTCGGCGGCGCAGTCGCCGAGGAACACTAAGGAGAACCCGCAAGTGGACCTGATCCTGATCACCGCACAGGTCGCCGCCGAGACCGGCGAGACCGCCGGCCGCGCGATCGGCCTCGGCCTCGGTACCGGCCTCGCCGCCCTCGGTACGGGCATCGGCCTCGGCTTCATCTTCGGCAAGACGATCGAGGCGGTCTCGCGTCAGCCCGAGCTGAGAAACGACATCCAGTCGATCCAGTGGCTCGGCTTCGCGCTCACCGAGGCGACCGTCTTCTACGGGTTCATCGCCGGCCTGATCGCGTTCTTCGTCTAAGCCGATGCTCGCCGCAATCGACAACATCGCGGCGCCCCTCGTCCTGGCCGCGACCACGGAAGACGAGGGGCTGAACCCGCTCGTCAGAGTCGTCCCCGGCCTGATGATCTGGACGCTGCTGGCGTTCCTCGTCGCTCTGTTCCTGCTGAAGAAGTACGCCTGGCCGCAGATCACGAGAATCCTCGACCAGCGTCAGCATCAGATCGAGGAGTCGATCGACGCCGCCGAGCGCACGCGCAAGGAGGCCGACGAGCTGCTGGCCGAGTACCGGCAGCGGCTGACCGACGCCCGCGCCCAGGCCGACGAGATCGTCGCGAAGGCCGAGCGTGCCGGCGAGGTCGCCGAGCGCGAGGCGCTCGAGGCGGCGAAGGTGAAGCGCGAGGAGCTGCTGGAGCAGACCCGCCGCGACATCCAGGGCGAGACCGCGCGGGCGATCCAGGAGATCCGCCGCGAGGTCGCCGACCTCACCGTCCAGGCGACCGAGAAGGTCACCAAGAAGACCCTGTCGGCCGACGACCAGAAGCGGCTCGTCGAGGAGGCGCTGTCCGAGCTGGACTTCAGCGCCCTCTCCGGCGAGAGCCGGAAGAACTAGGTCCCGATGGAAGAGATCGCCCAGGTCTACTCGCGCGCGCTGTTCGAGGTTGCCAAGGAGAACGGCAAGCTCGACGTCGTGCGCGAGCAGCTCGGCCAGTTCGCCGACGCTCTGGACCAGAACCGCGACCTCGCGGTCTTCTTCTTCTCCCCGTATTTCTCTACGGAGGAGAAGAAGGACGGCCTGCGCAGAACGGTCGAGGGCGCCGACCCGACCGTCCTGAACTTCCTCGAGACGCTCCTGGAGCGTCACCGCATGCCCGCGATCTACCGCATCCGTGCGGAGTACGTGCGGCTGTGGGACGAGGAGAACAAGCTGCTGCCCGTCGAGGTGACGAGCGCGGTCGACCTCGACGAGGCGACCGTCAAGAACCTCGGCGACCGCATCGGCCAGCAGACCGGCCAGCGCGTCGAGCTGACGAGCAAGGTCGACCCCTCGATCCTCGGTGGGATCGTGCTGCGCGTCGGGAACCAGATCCTCGACGCCTCGATCAAGCATCGCCTCGACCAACTTCGCAAGCACGTCGCGCAGGCTTAGGGCCTGACATAGGAGCCAAGACCACCACCATGCAGATCAAGCCCGACGAGATCACCTCCATCCTCAAGAGCCGCATCGAGGGCCTCGACAGCGGCAGCGCCGACCTGACCGAGGTCGGCACCGTGCTGTCCGTCGCGGACGGCATCGCCCGCGTGCACGGGCTCGAGAACTGCATGTCGTTCGAGATGCTCGAGCTGCCGCACGACGTCACCGGCCTCGCGCTCAACCTCGAGTCCGACAACGTCGGCGTCGTGCTGTTCGGCGACTGGCAGAAGGTCGTCGAGGGCGACACCGTCAAGCG
>JAEXXR010000689.1 GCA_023405705.1 Actinomycetes bacterium | reverse complement strand
GCCCAGCCTCGAGCCCGCACGACCGGGCCCGCCGCGGCGCCACCTGCCAGCGATCGTCCGGCGCGGCGCCGTCGTGGCGGCCGCCGCGGCCGGCGTCGGCCTGTCCTGGCGCGCGCTGGAGCACATCGGGATCGGCCCGCTCACCGACGCGCTGTCCCGCTCGTCGCCGACGTGGATCGTCGCCGGCCTGGCGCTGATGTGCCTGTCGATCGTCGTGCGCTCCGTGGCCTGGCGGGCGATCCTGCGCGCCGACGCGCTCGTCTACGGGATCATCCTGCAGGCCGTCGAGCTGGCCACGGCGTTCTTGCTCGGCGTTCCGGCCCTGATCGCGACGGGATCGTCCTGGAACGACGTCCGCCTGCGCACGCCGCGCACAGCACCCGCGTCGCGACAGGCCGGAAGGTGACAGGAGCCGCGGCGATCCGGGGAACCCGCGCCCTCCCGGCCGTCTGCCTCTTACGCTCGATAATCGATCTTATGTGAACCACCAACAGGAGATGGGCGGCCAGGCGGCGGCGGGCTTGTGACGTGCCGCTGATTTGCGCAGAAGTGCGCCGGTGATCTGCGCGACGAGCGCGCGTGCGGTCTGACGCGTGCAACGGCATGAGACCCGCCGCGACGAGCGGAGGGTTCGCAAGCTGCCTGCGACGGCGAGAGCAGCCGCGGCCGCGTCGCCGCCCGGCTGACCGGCTGCATCGGCCACGACGGCGGTCCAGCGGTCGTCGCCCATCACGGAGCGACTGGTCAACGGTATTGCGGTCTATTGGTGCAGCGCGCGTTAGGATCGCATCGTGGGAATCAACGACGAAGCGGAACGCCTGCGGCAGCGGTGGCGCGAGGAGCGCGCGCTGACACAGCAGCGCCAGCAACCCACGCGAGTACCGCCGAGACCGAGACCCGCCCTCAGTCCTCGGGCCGCGCAAGCGAAGGAGCAAGCAGAGGTCAAGCGACTCGCTCGCCAGTACCGGAGCTGGGCGACTGACAACGACGTTCCGCCCAACGCCGGCCGGGGACGGTGGTATCACTTCGGCGCTCGCCGCCACTGGATCATCGGCACCTGGGCCGGCGATCCGTCGCACATAACCAAGTACCAGCCCAGTCCTCGACCACGTGAGCTGAGCGTCTGGGGCAGCGGCAGAGTCGTCATCTTCGGCGATGTCACTGCGTCGGAAGCGGAGGACGCAATCGCCAAGAAGGTTGCCGGGTACGGGCATCCCTGGCCCTTCGACTCCTAGAGCGGTCAAGCAACTCCGCCCTGCCGGCGACGATCGCGTTCGCGTTGGCGGCGGTCGCTCTCACGAAGCTGGCGACGAAGTCTGGGCAGCGCTGCGGCCGTCTGCTTGCCAGTGTCGAGCTCCCCCGCTGGCCTGGCTTTGTCGAGTGGCTGCGTGGGCGACCGTTTATGACACCGTGCGGCTAGTGGTCGAGTGCGGCGCTCTCGACGTCTTCGGCGCTTTGCCAGAACGGTGTTTGCATGCTGCGGACGACGGTGTCGCTTGGTCGGTGTCGGTCGCGGTAGCGGACGATCAGGCCAGCGGCGAGGAGTTCGCTGACGCCGGCTTTGACGTTGGGGTCGGCATGTTCGCTCCAGTTGCGATCGTAGGCTGCGGTGTAGATGTCGTGCAAGACGGAGGCGGCGTTGTGTGAGAGGCGCGTGATGTGGCTGCGGTGGACGGCGCGCTCGGCGGACAGTGAATATGCGCGGGTGGCGCGGAGTCGGTAGTGGCGGGTGCCGTCGACACTGATTGTGAGGCCGTGCGTGCGGAGTTCTCGGCGCGCGTGGCGGTAGGCGTTGCGCAGCTCGAGCGTGGTCAGGTGGAGGGCTGTGCAGAGGGCTTCTGCGGTGGCCCCTTCCGGCAGAGACGAGAGTGCGCCGGCGAGGGCGGCGGCGTGTCTGTCGATGAGGCGGTTCGGCTGCGGGGCGTCGATGAAGAGGTCGCTGACGTCGAGGTGGAGCCGGTGTGTGATCGCGAGCAGCGTTGCGAGGGTGATTCGTTCTTGGTTGCGGCCGATCTCGAGGTCGGCGATGAGGTCGTGGCCGATGCCGAGTTCGCGTGCGAGGTGGTGTCGCGACAGACCGACGGCGATGCGGGCTTGCTGGAGGCGTTCGCGGTCAAGCAGCATCGTGTTCAGGCGACGTAGCGGATCCGGTAGAGCTCAAAGCCGCGGTCGTTGACCCATCCGCGCTCAGCTCTGTAGCTGGCTGGCAGTTCGTGTCGATCGGCGATGCGGTTGATGGCTCGTGGCGTCAGCCGCTCGGAGTGGGAGTCGGTCAGGATGAAGGCGGTGTCGTGAGCGACGGCGTCTGCGCGCGCGGCGCGAATCGCGGCTTGTCCGGTTTCGTTGATCGTCAGCGTGCGGTCCTTGAGCGCGACGGTGGATCCGTCTTCGGCGACGTCGTCGACGGTGAGACGAGACATCTGGTCGGCCTGCTCGCGATGGACGTGACTGCGGAGGGTGAGCGCGGCGGCGATCGTCGGGTAGACGTGGGCGCGGCTGTCAGCGAGAACTGTGGTGCCGCGTGCGTACTGCGTGAGAGCGGCCGCGGCAGCGCGCGCTGGGCGCTCGGCGGTGTCTTCCAGCAACCAGCGGTCGAGGAAGAGCCGTACCTGCGCGACGCGAAGGAGAACAACCCCGACGGCGCCGTTCGGGATGCTCGCGAAGGCGACGGCGAGCGCGGCCTCGACCTTGTGCTGGGCATTGACGCGTCGTGACGGGAGCAGGCGTCCGAACGCCAGGTCGGTTCTCTCCCACAACTGCTGAAAGGCGTCGGCCGCGGCGGGCGTCAGGCGCTGGCTGACGCTGTCTCGGAAAGTGGTGAAGTGCTCTTCTCCGAGCTGTCGCAGCGACGGCAGCCCGGGTGTGGCCGTCTTCGGCGGAGGCTGCTGCAAGTTGAGCTCGTCGACGGTGCCGACGTTCGCTGGGCCGATCGCTTCCAGCGCCCGTGGCGTGATCGGAGTCTTTGGACAGACCAAGTAGACGTCGATCTCCGTCTCTTGCAGGATCAGCAGCAGCTGCGTGAGCCCTTGTGCGGCGCCAACTGCAGGGTCGGTGACGATCACCTGTCTCGCGCGCTCGGCGACCAACCAGATCTCGACGAGGTCCCACAGCCGCTCGCTGCGCGGGATGGTGGCCAGGTGCGGCCGCTTCCCAAGCGCGACGAGCACGTCGGTGGCGAGTTGGGCGGCGTTGCTGCTTGGGGTGACGGAGACGACGAAGCGGCCATGTCGCGGCACATGCTGTTGATGGAGGCGCTCGGCCAGGTCGGCCTGGTGCGTCGGGTCCAGCAGGATCGTCGGCACCGATCTCACAGCAGCGTTGCAGCGCTGTCGAGCAACTCTGATGTGAGCCGGTGAATGCCGGCGAGGTCGGCGAGACCGACGATCGTGGCCGTGATCTGCGCCCAGCGACCGAGGAGCCCGCCGGCGAAGTCGGCGTCGATCTGGGACAGCAGGCGCGGCGGCGCCCCGCGGTAGATGTCGTGGTATTCGGGCATCAGCTCGACGGCGAGCTCGGGTTCCAAGGGCGTGAAGCGGCAGGTGGTGTGCGACAGCGAGCCGACGTGTCGTTCCAGGTGCCCGGTGAGGTCTTCGCCGCCGGTGAGCACGAGCGTGACGCGGCTGTGCTGCTGGGCCTTGAGGTAGAGCACGTAGTCGAGCACTTCGCGGTCGAGCCGGTCGACGTTGTCGATCACGATGGTGCGTTCGGTCCGCAGCGCATCCCCCAGTTCGCCCTCTGCGCGAGCGCCGCGGAGGTCCCCGAGCGCCAGCCCGCCGATCCGGGCGAGGAGATGGTCGCGCAACTCGACGCGGCTCATTGAGCGGTGCGCGAGCAGGTGCGTCGCGGTCGTGCCCGACGTGAGGACTGCGGTCGCGACCGTCTTGCCGACTTGGCCGGGGCCTTCGATGACGACGATGCCGGCGGTGCGGCGTGCGAGGTCGAGATGCACGCGAGCGCGGGCGATGTCGGGCGTCTCCAGCAGCCGCGCGCCGGACGGTCCGTAAGTGCGCAAGCCGGCCGGCCAGGTCCTCGTCATGGCCGCTCTCTGGTGTCGCGAAGCTGGCGCTCGATCGCCGCCATCAGGTCCGGCGTACGTTCACGGCGTCTGATCGCGCTTGGCGTGCGCGGACCGCTCCGCGCGCGTGCTGCAGGCGCGGTGTCGGCGTTCGCGAGCTGTTGCTCGCGTGCCTTCTCGCGCCAGCGCGATTGGCGGGTTGCAGTCAGACGTCGATGCTGTGTGTTGCGGTCGCGCTCCAGCGGCGGCGGCGCCCCGGATCTGGCCGTACAGACCCACGTGGAGCCGACCCACACCTCCAACTGCTCGGGATCACCGGGCACCGCCGCGATGGCCACGGTGTGCCCGACCAAGTCGTTGAGTTCGACGGCCGTGAAGTGTCTGCCGCGATATGCAATCCCTTTGCGAGCGATGACCTTTCTCGGCAGCCGCTCGGTCAAGCACTCGCGCAACTGTTCTGCGGGCACCTGCTGCACGGGGGTCGGGTCGGCGAGCCAGTGCTCGGATGGCGTCGCTCTCAGCTCGGAGTGCGCGCTGTCGTTGTAGCGGACGAGCTCATCCTCGATCCAACGAGCGTGTTCGTCGATGGTCGGGAATCTCGCGTCCGCGGCGGCGCCGAAGAGCGCGCCTGTGCGGTCGACCGGACCGCGGCTGTCGTGCGGGTGGCCGCGCAGGATCGTGTGCTTGATCGTGCCGATCGCGCGCTCCGCCTTCCCGTTCAGATGCGGGCTGTACGGATACGTCGGCGTGATCTGGACGCCGAGCGATATCAGGAAGCCCGTCGTGCCGCGCGCGAGGTGGGCCATCGCGTTGTCCCACAGCACCGTCGTCGGCAACCCATGAGCCGGACTGAGCGGATCACCCGCGCGGAATGCCCGGTACAGGGCCTGCATGACGACGGGCGCGGTGATCGTCTCCGCGACCGCGATGCCGACGACCAGCCGCGAGTAGGTGTCGAGCGCGACCACAACCCACGGATTGACGAGCCGCTTGTCGGCCGTCCAGCACGGGACGGTGCTCTGCATCCCATCGACCTGCAGCATGTGATTGCGATGCGGCTCATCACGCGGCGGGTAGAGGAGCATCCCAGCACCAGCGATCGCGCCATCCTTCGCCGCCGCTCGGTCGCTCGCAGGCAGCTGCTCTCTGACCGCGCGCTGAAACGTGCGCAGGCTCGGCAGCGACGTCACGCCCTCATCACGCAGCCGCCGCCACGCGCTTCGCGCGCTACCCCAGATGAACAACGCGACGATCGCGCGCTCGTCCAACTCGTAGCGTTCCGCGCGGCCGCGTGGCGCCGGCGGCCCGTGCGACCGCCACCGCCGCAGCGTTTCCGGAGACCGCCCAGCCAACGCCGCGTGCTCCACAAGGACGCCGCG
>JAEXXR010000149.1 GCA_023405705.1 Actinomycetes bacterium | reverse complement strand
TCGCCGTCCTTCGCGGCAGAACGGTCGTCAGCCGCGGCGTGGCGCGCGGAGTGCGCGGCGGAAGACGCGTCGTGCGGGTGCGTCTCGGCCGCGCGCTGACGCCCGGCCGCTACCGCGTCCGTGTGTCGGCGACCGCCGGCGGTGGCTCGGTCACGCGCGTGCTGTCGCTGCGCGTCGCGCCGAGACGCGGCTGAACGCCGCCCGGCGGCCTCAGCCTCCGACGACCTCGAGCGGACCGTGGCTGTCGCAGTGGTCGCCGTGCGGGTGGTGCAGCTCGCCGTCGACGAGGTAGTCGACGTGGTCGCCGTGCGGGATCGGGTCGTGGCCGCAGCCGGGGCCGTGGACGTGGTCGGCGGCATGTCCGTCGGCCGGCTCGGTGTGCTCCGCGGGGTTGGCCGCGTCGACGGCGATCGTGTGCTCGTCGACGTGGTCCTCATGCGGATGATGCAGATGACCGTCGTGAACGTAGTCGACGTGGCCCTCGTGGCGGACGGCCGTGTGCCCGCAGCCAGGGCCGTGCACGTGGTCGTGGTGGGGATGGGTGACGTGATCGCTCATGGTCACACGGTATGCCCGCTCGCCCGCGACCGTGAAGCAGGTGAAAGTGAGAACCACTCTTTCCTGGCGCGCTGTGGCACGCGCGGCGAACGGTCCGGCGCTCAGTCGTGCGACGGGCACGTGCCGGCGACGCCTGCCCCGTCCGCGCCGCCGCAAACCCAGATCACGGACACGCCAGCTGCGTAGACGGACGTTCCGCGTCTCCATGACGGCGACGGACCAGGCAGGCAGCCGGTCGTCGACGGCACGCACACGCTTCACGCTCGGACGCTGACGGCTCGACGCGGGGCGGCCCATGCTGGTCGCCCCGCGTCGGCGCGAGCCTGATTGCGTGAATCACAGTTCGCTGCGCCGCTGGTTCGCCCTTGCCGCGAACCAGCGACCCGCCTCTCGAACGAGAGAAGCGTTCCAATCTCGGCACGGTGCAGCAGGCGAACATGGCCGGATGGGAACGAACGATCTTGGAGGCTTCTGGCGAGACGCTGCGGCGGTGGCAGCGGTCGTGTCGCGACATCACGTCTCGATCGCGGCGGTCGTGCGTGACGAGCTGAGCGTCTGGAGGGCGCGGGCAGCGCGGATTCCGGATCCGGTGCTGCGGGCGGCGGCGCTCGACAATCTCGATGGTGAACATCTGCACGTGCATGCGGCTGCGGTTCTCGCGACGGTTGCGCCGCGTCGGCACCGAAGGCCGTTGGTGCGCCTGTTGGTGGCGTTCGAGGTGATGTACGACTATCTCGACACGCTGTCGGAGGAGCCGTCGCCGGAGTGGGTCGCTAACGGGCTGCAGCTGCATCAGGCGCTCACGGCGACGATTTCGGCGGGCGACGACTCCGACTTCTACGCCCTCCACGAGCGCTGCGACGACGGCGGCTATCTGGATGAGCTGGTTGTCGCGTGCCGCCGTCGGTTTGAGCAGTTGCCGGCGAGCGATTCGGTCCTGCCGGCGGTCACGGAGGCGATGGCGTGGTGCGCGGAGGGGCAGACGCGCGCGCACGCCGCCGTCGAGGACGTCGAGCAGTTGGAGCGGTGGGGTAGGCGGCTGCTCGACGCGGACCCGGAGTACCGGTGGTGGGAGTTGACGGCGGCGACGGCGTCGTCGCTGGTCGTGCACGCGCTGTTCGCCGCCGCGGCCGATCCGGCGACGACGCGGAAGGACGCGGAGGCGGTCGCTGCTGCGTACTACCCGGCGTTGAGCGCGTTGACGACGCTGTTGGACAGCTTGGTCGACTACGAGGACGATCGTCGTTCGGGGGAGCACAGCTATGTCGGGTATTACGAGTCGTCGGCGGTTGCGGCGGTACGGCTGGCGGCGCTCGCTGCCGCTGGCGTGGGGGCGGTCGCGGCGTTGCCGCGGGCTCGGCGTCATGCGGTGATCGCGACGGGGATCGCTGGCTTCTACCTTGCGGCGCCGACCGCAAACGGGGCCTTCGCGCGGCTGCCGAAGCGGCGGGTGATCGCGGCCTTGCGCCCTGGCTTGATCTATCCGGTGCTGTTGGCGGTCGCAGTCAAGCGGCGGTTCTGACGCCGGAGCGGGAGGAGGAGGCGGCCGCCGTCGTGGGGGACGAGGCCGATGCTGTGCCGGCGGGCGGCGACGGGCGGTCCGGCTGGGCGGAGGTCGCGGGCGCGGAGGAGGGCGCGGAGGACGATCTTCAGCTCGAGCATGGCGAAGGCGAGGCCGATGCAGCGGCGGCGTCCGCCTCCGAAGGGGATCCAGGTGTAGGTGTCGGGTGGGTGGTCGAGGAAGCGCTCGGGGCGGAATGCGTAGGGGTCGTCGTAGACGGCGGGGTCGTGGTGGAGCAGGTAGGCCTCGGCCTGGAGCAGGACGCCGGGCGGGTAGGTCCAGTCGCCGATCGTGGTGGGGCGGGCGACGTGGCGGGGGCCGATCGGGATGGCGGGGCGGTGGCGGAGGGTCTCGTGGACGGTCGCGGTCAGGTAGGCGTCGTCGCCGGCGTCGATCTCGGCGACGAGCTGGCGCAGGGCGGTCGGTGTGCGGGCGAGTTGGTCGGCGGCCCAGGTGAGGGCGAGTGCGAGGGTCTGGTGGCCACCGGCGACGAGCGTCGTCAGCTCGTCGCGGATCTGCTGGTCGGAGAGCGTGCTGCCGTCGGGGTAGCGGGCGGCGAGCAGGAAGCCGAGGATGTCGGCGCCGGCGTCGCCGGCCGGCACCGCGCGTCGTTCGGCGATCAGCGCGTAGAGCAGCGTGTCGGCTCGTGCGCGTGCGGCGAGCAGGCGCGCCCAGGGCCCGCGGCCGGCGATGCTGCGGCGCATCCAGGGGACGAGGTTGGGCAGTCTCGCGTTCCAGGCGAAGAGGTCGGCGTAGGCGTCGCGGAGCTGATCGAGCCGCGGGTCGGCTTCGTCGGCGCCGGCTATGGCCGTGACGATGACGTCGAGCGACAGCGCTATCAGCAGCGGGTGCAGCGCGACCGGCTCGGCGGTCGGCCAGCGTGCGATCGCTGCTTCGGCCTTCGCTTCCATCGTTGCGGCCATCGCGGCGAGGCGTTCGCCGTGGAGGGCTGGCATCAGGAGCTTGCGTTCGGTCAGGTGCTCCTCGCCGTCCATCAGGCCGATCGAGCGGGGGCCGGTGATCGGCTCCAGCAGGCGTGTGCCGACGCCGGGGAGCAGCACGTCGGGGTCGGCGGTGAGGATCTGGCGGATCTCGTCGGGGTCGGCGATGACGACGATCGGCGGCACGCCGATCAGGCGCAGGGTGAAGCGGTTGCCGTAGCGCTGGCGGCAGCGCTCGATCCACGGCAGCGGGCGGTACCACCAGCCGATGGTCTGGTGGAGGCGGCCGAGGCGCGGCCCGGGCGGGAGCCCGTCGTGGTCGCTCATCGGTGGGCGGCGCTGACGCGGGCGGCGAGCAGCGGCGTCGTGCGCGAGACGAGGTAGGCGGGGATGGCGGTGATCGCGAGTGCGAGGGCGAGCACCAGCAGCGCGGTCTCGATCGTCTGGGGCAGGGCGAAGGAGAACGGCGCCGGGTAGCCGGTGGAGGCGTGCAGGTAGCGGGTGGCGAGCACGTGGCCGTAGATGCCGAGTGCCGCGCCGGTGATGCAGCCGGTGCCGAGCACGATCACGGCTTCGTGGAGGAGGATGCGGCGCAGCTGCTTGGGCGTGAAGCCTTGGATGCGCCGGCGGCTGAGGGTGATGCGGCGCTGGACGAGGGCGGCGCCCATGGCTGCGGCCATCGCGAGCGCGGCGGCGATCAGCGCGAGGTTGGAGATGTCGGCGAGCCGCTCCATCCCTTCGCGTGCGAGCGCGTTGAACTGCGCGAGCCGCTGCGGCGTGGTCTGGACCTGCAGGGCGGGATCGCCGATCCGATCCTCGACTGCGAGCTTGACGGCGGCGGGCGACGTGCCGGGTTCGACGTCGATCTCGATCGCGGTCGGGTCGTCGGTCTGCCAGGCAGCGCGGAAGTCGTCGGCGCCCATGACGATCGCGCCCGGGCCCCAGCCGAGGTTCGACAGCGTGGCGGCGACGCGGAAGGACCGCTCGTCGGTCGGCGTCGGCAGCGCGACCGTGTCGCCGATGGTGGCGTCGAGGTCGTCGGCGATCGCGTCGGAGAGCGCGACCCAGCCGCCTTCGCGCAGGCGGGCGTTGACGGTCGCGAGGTCGCCGTCCTGGAGCTGGCTGGGCGGGACCATCTGCGGATCCGCGGCGGGGCGGCCGATGACCCAGGCGCGGCGGTCGGGCAGGTCGACGAACCCGCCGAAGTACGGTCGCGCGTCGCGCACGCCGGGAACGTCCCGGATCTCCTCGACGGTGCGGCGGGCGGCGATCGGCTGGGTCGTGAGGATGTTGTCGTCGCCGCCGGGCGTGACCCAGAGGTCGGTGCCGCCGAGGTAGTCGACGGCGGTGCGGTCGAGGCCGGTGACGAGGTTGCGGTGGGCGCCGTCGATCGCGACGCTGCCGAAGACGGCGACGGCGCCGGTCGCGGCGAGCGCGAGCGAGCGGATCGTCGTGACGCGCAGCTCGCGCACGGCGAGCAGCAGCATGTTCCCGCGCCCGCCGCTGCGGCGCGCCTGGGTCCGGCGCACGGCGCGGTCGGCACCGTTGAGGACGGTGGCGAGCACGGTCGGGATCGCCAGGACGGTCGCGAGCGCGAGCGCCCCGGCAGCCACGAGCGTGAAGGCGGGGAGCAGCAGCGCTATCGCGGTCCCGAGCGCGACCAGCGCGATCGCGCCGGCGCCGAGCGCGCGGCGCACGGGCCGGCTCAGGGCGTTGCCGTACTCGCCGTTCTCGGTCAGCGAGGCCTCGATCGAGCGGCCGCGACGCAGATCGAGCAGCGGCTGGGCGGCCGCGAGGCAGGTCGCGGCGACGCCGCCGAGGCCGGCGGCGAGCACGGTGAGCCAGGGGACGGTG
>JAEXXR010000491.1 GCA_023405705.1 Actinomycetes bacterium | reverse complement strand
CGCTGCATCAGCCACACGGTCGGGCCGTCGCCGGGCATCGCGACCTCGGCGGTCGTGCGGAAGCCGAGCCGCTCGTAGAGGCGGACGTTCTCCGGCGATGAGGTGTCGAGCACGGCCAGCTCGCCGTCGAGGTCGAAGCCGGCGAGCGCGGGCGCGAGCACGCGCGTGCCGAGGCCGGCGCCCTGCCGCTCCGGCCGCACGCCGACGGCGGCGAGCACCCAGTGGTCGTCGACCGGCGCGTACGGGGCGAGCACGTCGATCCCGGCGAGCACGTTGCCGACGCGCGAGCCGCTCAGCCGCGCGATCTCGGCGACCAGCCCCTCGCGCTCGAACAGCTCCTCCTGCTGCGCCCCGGCGCGGCTGCTCGTCCATGCCGCGACGGCGGCGCAGTCGTCGCTGACCCACAGCTGCCCCAGCTCCAGCGCGACGCGCAGGTAGATCGCGTAGAGGCCCTGCAGCCGCGTGAAGTGGTCGTCGGGGTCGACGACCCAGCGCGTCCACGGATAGCCGGCGAAGGCGGCGGCGAGCGTCTCGGCGGCCGCCGGCAGATCGGCGGCCGCGGCGGGGCGGATCGCGGTGGCGGACGGCTGCTCGTGCGTCATCTGAGGGCGATGTCTACCACGGACCGGGGTAGGAAAAATGTTCCGCAGGGCTTGACATGTATTCGAAATGATGAATATGGTGGATACATGCTCGAGGTCGCGACTGGAGAGACGCAGACCGGCACGGCGCGCCCGTCGGCAGCCCTGCTCGTCATCGACATGCAGCACGACTTCGTCAGTCCGGACGGGGTCTTCGCCCGCGCCGGCCTGACGATCGACGACCCCGCCGCGATCATCCGCGCCGTCGCGGAGCTGGTCGAGCGCTTCCGCGCCGCCGGCGGCCTGGTCGTGTGGGTGAAGATGGTCTGGGACGACGACGCCGCCGTCGGCCTGCTGGCGGAGCGCAGCCCGTTCCTCTCCGGCGAAGGCCTGCGGCGCGGCACGCGCGGCGCCGAGCTGGCCGACGGCCTCACGCCGCAGCCCGGCGACGCCGTCGTCGAGAAGACGCGCTTCAGCGCGTTCTACGAGACGGAGCTGGCCGCGCTGCTCGCGGAGGCCGGCATCGAGACGGTCGGCCTCTGCGGCGTGCGGACCGACTTCTGCGTCGAGTCGACCGTCCGCGACGCCTTCTTCCGCGACCTGCGCGTGCTGGTCGCGCACGACGCGGTCGACGGCTACTTCCCCGCGCTGCACGCGGGCTCGCTGCGGCTGATGGGCACCGTCTTCGCCGAGCTGCTCCCGGCGGCCGAGCTGGTCGGCCGCGCGCTCGCCCCCCACGATCCCCAACCGAAGTAGAGAGGTTCGCGATGGCAGATCTGGTCCTTGCCGTGTCCGCAAGTCACGCCCCCGGGCTGACCGGGTGGATCGACAGAGCCGACGACGCGACGCGCAGATCGGTGGAGGAGGCCTACGGGCGGATCGGGCAGCAGATCAGGGACGCCAGGCTGGACGTGCTCGTGATGGTCGCCAACGACCACCTCGTCAACTACGACCCCGACGACTATCCCGACTTCGCCGTCGGCACCGACGCCGAGCACACCGGCCCGGCCGAGTGGTTCAAGCCGTGGCTCGGCGTCGACGACTACCGCTTCACCGGCCACCCCAAGGTCGCGCGCACGCTGCTCGACGGCCTCTCCGGCAACGGCCTGCGCGTCGTCGAGAGACCGCAGATGCTGTTCGACGACAACATCTCGGTCCCGGTCACCGTCACCGGCCTCACGCAGGGCGAGACGCCGATCGTGCCGATCATGCAGAACTGCACGGTCCCGCCGGTCCCCGACCAGCACGCCTCCTACAAGATGGGCCAGCGGCTCGGCGACGTGATCCGCGAGCAGCTGCCGGAGGGGATGCGCGTCGGCCTCTTCGGCACCGGCGGCATGTCGCACGAGCCCGGCGGCGAGCGCTACCTGGAGATCGACGAGGCGTACGACCGCGACTTCCTCGACCTGATCGAGCGCCACCAGGACGACCACGCGACCTTCCTGCAGCACGCCACCTACGACCGGATGGAGGCGGCCGGCGCCGGCGGCACCGCGGAGCTGCTGTCGTGGATCGCGGTGATGGGAGCGATCGGCGAGAAGCCGGTCGAGGTCCTCTGCTACGCCTGCGTGCCGGAGTGGCGCTGCGGCGTCGGCGCGGTCAGCTGGACGCTCGAGACGGCCTGAGAGGAGACGACGAGATGGCCCTCACCCTCCCGCACTTCAGCGCGTACTACGACCCGTCGCGCCAGACCCACAAGCTCGTCCAGAACCTGAAGCGCGACCGCGAGCTGCGCGAGCGCTTCAAGGACGACGAGGCCGCCGTGCTCGACGGCTACGACCTGCTCCCCGAGGAGCGCGCGGCGATCGAGGCGCGCGACTTCAAGGCGCTCTACGAGCTGGGCGTCCACCCCTACCTGCTCGGCCAGCTGTCGCGGCTGATCCACGGCACCGTCGAGGGCGCCGGCTCCTCGGAGGCGTCGGTCGCGCTCGTACGCTCGCTGAAGGGGGAGGCGTGACCCGCAGCGAGGTCGTCGTGATCGGCGGCGGCGTCGTCGGGCTGTCGGCGGCGCGAGCGCTCGCCCAGTCGGGGCGCGAAGTCGTCGTGCTTGAGCAGCACGCGCTCGACCACGCGCTCGGCGGCAGCCACGGCGACGCGCGCGTCTTCGCCTACGTCCACCCGGAGCCCGAGTGGGTGCCGATGGCGGTCGAGTCGATGCGGCTGTGGCGCGAGCTGGAGGAGGAGGCCGGCGAGCGGCTGCTCGACGACTCCGGCGGCCTCTACGGCACCGCGCGCGCGGAGGAGCTGACGCCCGCGCTCGCCGAGCACGGCGTCGCCTTCGAGGTGCTGTCGGCGGCCGCGACCGCGGAGCGCTTCCCCGTCACGCTGCCCGCCTCCAAGCAGGCGATCTGGACGCCGGAGGCGGCCGGCATCCACGCCGACCGCGCGCTGCGCGCGCTCGCCGCCTCGGTCCGCCGCCACGGCGGCGTC
>JAEXXR010000142.1 GCA_023405705.1 Actinomycetes bacterium | reverse complement strand
CTGCGCAGCAGCTGCGCGGGCGACCAGCGGACGCCGTCGGTCGAGGTGCGCGCGAACAGCCGCTCGTCGCCGCCGACCTGCTGCCGGTAGGTCGCGGTCAGCCGCCCGGAGGCGTCCTGCACGACGTCGCCGATCCCGCTGCCGCTCGACTGCGGGATCGTCGCGGGCGCGCCGAGGCCGCCGCGCGAGACGCGCCGTACGACCTGCTGGCGCGCGGCGTCGGCGGTGCGGCTGAGCAGGAAGGTGCCGGCCGGGCCGCTCGCCAGCCGCGGCTCCTCGCCGGGGAAGCTCTCGTCGCTCCAGGTGGCGGGGTCGAGCGGGTCGCCCTGCCCCGACCAGATCCGCACGTGGACGACGCTCGCGATCGTCGCGTAGGCGACGGCGACGGTCCCGCCCTCGAACGGCGCGACCGCCGAGTCGACCCCGTCGACGCCGAGGTTGGCGGTCGCGCGGCTGAAGCGGCCGGGGACGATCGGCTGGAAGAAGGTGCCGCCGGTCTGCGTGTCGGAGACGAGCCCGATCCGCGGCGCGTCGGGCGGGCCCCAGACGGCCGGCTCGCCGGAGGTCTGCCCGGTGCCGACGAGCGCCGGCGGGCCGAAGCTGGAGCCGCCGTCCTCGGAGGCGAACAGATACGTGTTCGACGAGCTGGTCTCGCCGTCGGGCGAGGGGACGACGTTCGGGTAGCGGTTGGTCAGCAGCAGCAGCTGGCCGTTGAGCGCGAGCACGCGCGGGACGCCGACGTCGTTGTTGAAGCCGGGCGCGTTGCCGCCGTCGTAGGGCTGGGCGGGGACGAGCGCCTGCGTCGCCTCGCAGCCGCTGCCGCCGCGTCTGAGCCGGCAGTAGCGCAGCGTGTCGGGCTGGTCCTGCGTCCGCTCGTTCCAGACGACGTGCGCGGTGCCGGCCGCGTCGACCAGCACCTGCGGTCTCTCGCCGGCCTGCGCCAGCACGACCGGTCTCGGCGGCGCCGGGGCGACCGTTCTGGGGACTCTCTTGGTCCCTCTGTAGCCGGGGCTCTTGTAGGCCTTCGCGGCGAGCGCGCCGGGCGGCGCGGCGGCGACGGCGAGGACGAGCGGCGAGGCGGTCGCGGCGACGACCGCGAGCGAGCGGACCAGGAAGCGGCGCATTTGGCGCCATCCTCCCACAGCGACGCACCGGTTTGGGTGCGATTCGCGAAAGAGCTACGGCGTCGTCGTGCCGGGCGTCGCGCCGCCGGCGTCCGGCGTGGTGGTGCCGGCGCCGGGCGTCGCGCCAGTGGCGTCTCTCTCCGGCACGATCACGGTGCGGCCGTCGGCCAGTCTGTAGACGGTCCCGACGACCTCGCCCTGGCCGAGGACTCTCTCCCCCGGTCTGACCTCGATCGTTCTCGGGTCCTGGTCGTCTCTTCTGAGGATGATCGAGCCGATCGGCGCGCGCTCGCCGCTCTCGCTCTCTCTTCTGCCGGCGAGCACGTCGTCGGTCAGGTTGAGCGAGGAGAGCGACGCCAGCAGGAAGGCGATCGAGAGGACGATGCCGAGGTCGAAGAGGTTGACGAGGCCGTCGAGCGGGTCGCCGGCGCGGTCCTCGCGCGATCTCGCGCGCGGACGTATCGTCGGCTGCCCGGGACCGGGGCTGCCGGCGCCGCCGCCCGGCGCGCTCACGGCTGCGCCTCGGCGCTGAGCTTCTCCGCCGAGGACTCGAGGCCGACGCTCTGGCGCGGATGGGTGTGCAGCGGAGGCGCCGCCGGCGGGGGCGCGCTCGGCGGGATGCCGGTCGGGACCGTCGCGAGCTGCGCGTTGACGTACTCGACGTCGGAGTAGTCCTGGTCGTACATGCGGTCGCGCGTGAGCGAGACGGCGAAGGCGATCGCGCCGACGAGCAGGCCCGCGACGGTGACGCTGAAGGCGACGCGGAGGTCGTCGGTCAGCCGCTGGACGTCGCCGTCGCCGAGCGCGGCGAGCGCCGGCGAGAGCGGGATCAGCGTGCCCATCAGGCCGAGCGCGGGACCCATCCGCACGAGGATCCGCGTGCGCTCCAGCCGCTTGACCGAGCGGTAGTCGTACTCGGCGAGCCGCTTGGCGATGCGGTTGGCGGCGTCGGGATGGTCGCGCTGCTCGACGGTCGCGGCGAGCGCCTCGTTCATCGCGGCGTTGTAGCCGAGGCTCGTGACGGCGCGCAGGGCGGTCGGTCTGTCGCCGGCCGCGAGCGCCTCGCGGGCGAGGTCGACGGCGTGCTCGGTGCGCGCGACGCTGCGGACGCGACGGCGGCGGACCTCCGCCAGCAGCGCGCCGGCCTCGGCGATCGACAGCAGCAGCGCGAGCACCGACGCGATCAGCACCGGGTAGCGCAGCGCGTCGGAGATCTCGAAGAGGATGTTCTCGATCGTCATGGCTTGAAGTACGGGAGGGTCGTGCGCGATTCGAGCGTCCATCCAAGCAGGCCGAGCCCGAGGACGCCGATCACGACCCAGACGACCATCGGGATCTCCAGCGGGCCCTTGTCGTCGAGCGGCTCCGGCTCGTCCGCGGTCGCTCTGACGGCGCCGCCGGTCGGCAGCGGGACGTCGGCGGCGGCGAGCAGGTAGCCGTCGACCGTCTCGCCGGCCGGCTCGGACTCCGGCTCGGCTCTTCTCGGCTGCTCTCTGGGCTGCGCTCTCGGCGCGGCCGGCGGGGGCGCGGCGGACACGGACGGGAGGCCGCCGTCGTAGTCGCCCGGGTCGCCGTACGAGGGACCGGGGTCGGTGCTGGGCGGCGGGACGTCCGCGTCGTCGTCCTGGCCGCCGCCCTCGTCTCTTCTCGGCCCTCTTCTGTCGGACTTTCTGGCGTTTCTGTCCGTGTTCTTCTTCGGCTCGGCCGTGACCGTGACCTCGACGCTCGGCGAGAGGCCCTCCCACAGCTGGCCGTCGACCTCGTAGGATACGATCACGTTGTAGCTGCGGGGCTGCGCGAACGAGCGGTGCATCGCGCTGCTTCTGCTCCGGACGACGGGCTTGTCGTCGTTGAAGTCCCAGATGAACGTGATCTTCGAGCGGTCCGGGATGTCGAGCGGGACCGACACCTCCAGCGACGTCTCCTGGCCGACCGAGATCGTCTCCGGATGGGCCGTCAGCGTCGGCTGCGAGCCGACGCTCAGCGTCAGCGTCCCGTCGAGGGCTCTCGCGACCTCGGCCGGCGAGCCGATCAGCGCCGGCCGCAGCAGGCTGAGCACGCCCTCCGCGTCGAGATAGACGAGCGGGTCGTCGTAGTATCTGGTCAGCTGCACGCGCGTGATCGTCATCGGGGCGCCGTCGGCGCGCGTCAGGCCGATCGAGCTGATCTGAGCGCTCGTGCGCTGGATTCTGTTGAGCACCTGCTCCAGCGTCACCGCCTGCAGCGTCGTTCTCTCGCCGCTGGGCAGGTCGGTCGTGACCTCCTTGGCGAGGCCGGCCAGCGACGACCACGGCACTCTGTGCTCGGCGAGGCCGTCGGGCAGCTCGATCAGGATCCACTGCTCGGCCGGCGGGACGTTCTGGGCGCTCGCCGGCAGGGCCGTCGCCGCGGCCAGCGCGAGCACCGCCAGCAGCGCGCGCAGGGCGCGGGACGGAGACGGGGCACGAGTGGGGCGGCTGCGACGACGCATGGCTGCCCCGGGACGCTAACAGGCTTTAGGCGACCCTAACGCCTTCATCGCCCCACGTCCGCCGCGCGAACACCCAGCTGCGCAGCGCGACGTAGCGCGTCACGGTCGCCGCGAGGCTCGCGGCGACGAGCACCGCCAGCTCGACCCAGCGCGCGGGCGCCGCGTCGATCCCGTGCAGCGTCGCGAGCGCGCCGGTCGTGAGGCCGAGCGTCAGCACGAACACGATCGCGCCGAGCGCATGCTGGCGGACGCGGTCGGTCGCGCCGCGCACGCGGAAGGTGAAGCGCCGGTTGGCGGCGGTGTTGGCGACCGCCGTGACCGCCAGCGCGAGCCCGTTCGCGAGGCCCGCGCCGAGCGCCAGCGGCGCCGACAGCAGCAGGAACAGCAGCGCGTAGGCGAGCGTCGAGGCGACCCCGACCGACATGAAGCGCACGACGGGGCTGGCGACCAGCAGCCGCGCGACGCCGCGCAGGTCGGTCAGCGCGGTCGCGACGATGTCGACGCGCGAGTCCGGGTCGTCGACCCAGTCGACCGGCACCTCGTGGATCCGCAGCCCGCGCCGCTGCGCGAGCACCAGCAGCTCGGTGTCGAAGAACCAGCCGTCGTCCCTCACGTCGCGCAGCAGGCTCGGGAGCGCGTCGGCGCGGACGGCCTTGAAGCCGCACTGCGCGTCGCTGAAGCGGGCGCGCAGGACGGTGTGGAGGATCGCGTTGTAGCTGCGCGAGATCAGCTCGCGCTTGGGGCCGCGCACGACGCGCGCGCCGTGCGCCAGGCGCGTGCCGATCGCGACGTCGCTGTGGCCGCTCAGCAGCGGCGCGACCAGCGGCAGCAGCGCGCGCAGGTCGGTCGACAGGTCGACGTCCATGTAGGCGACGACGCGGGCGTCGCTGGCCGACCAGGCGGCGCGCAGCGCGCGGCCGCGGCCCTTCTGCTCCAGCCGCAGATGGCGGACGTCGCGCAGCTCGGCGGCGAGCCGCGCGGCGATCTGCGGCGTCGCGTCGGTCGAGGCGTTGTCGGCGACGACGATCCGCCAGGAGAACGGGAGCTGCTCGGTGAGGAAGCGATGGAGGCGCCGGATGCAGGGTTCGAGCGCCGCCTGCTCGTTGTAGACGGGGACGACGATCTCGACCTGGGGCGCGGTGTGCGCGATGGACATGGATCCAGCCTCGGGCCCGGCGGTGCGAGCAGGCCGGGAGTCGCCTGAGAGGACGCTGAGCGTCGACCTGCGTCATCCCGTGCCGGCTCAGCGGGCACCGGATGACACAGGTCCGCCGCAGTGCGTCAGGCCGGCAGCTCGACCGTGAAGAGCGCGCCGCCGCCGGGTGCGTCGGCGGCGGTGACGGTGCCGCCG
>JAEXXR010000475.1 GCA_023405705.1 Actinomycetes bacterium | reverse complement strand
GTTCGGCTGAGCGGGCGGGTTCGCGCGGCGCGGGCCGCGTCTACGGCCGCCGCGCGCCGCGGCTCGCTCTGCCCGCGCTCGCGGGCCGTCTCGCCGGCGCCAGCAGCCGTCTGCCGCGGGTGACGAGCGTTCTGCGTCTCAGCAGGAAGGCGGTCACCTCGACGCGGCCCTCCGTGACGGCGAAGAAGGTGCCGGGCCGCGGGTCGTTCGGGCAGCGGTCGACCGTCGCCCAGCGCGTGCCGCGCACGATCGCTGCGCCGTATCTGCCGCTGATCTCGATCCGGCCCTCCGCGTGCGCTCTCAGCCGCCGGCCCTTGCGCTTGCGCTTCTTCTTCGCCGAGGCGCCCGCGACCGGCCCTCTCGTCGCGCCCCTGCGGATCGGCGCCGTGCAGCCGGCGAGCGGGCCGGAGAGGACGAGCGAGCCCGGCCGCTGACCGCGGTCGAGGCGGCGCGGCTGGCGGACGACGAACCGCCCTTCGCTGACGATCACGCTCGCCTTGCGCGGGTTCGGACCGGTCGTCGTCGCGAACAGCAGCGAGACGCGGCCGCGCGTCGCGTCCAGCTCGCTGCCGACCGGGACGTTGGCGATCTCTCTCAAGCGCACGAATCTTCTGGTGCCGGGCAGGCGGATCAGGATCGTGCCGCTGACCGGCGCGACGACGGCGCTGCGCCCCGTGACGGCCGGCGAGACGCCCGGCGGCGTTCTTCTCGGCGGCTCGGGGTCGGGCGTTCTGCCAGGCGGCGGATCGACCGGGTCCGGCACGACGAAGATCGAGCGGACGCGGTGGTTGAAGGCGTCGGCGATCCGCAGCCTCCCGCTGCCGTGCGCGACCGCGCGCGGGTGCGAGAGCTGCGCGGCGGTCGGGAGGCCGCCGTCGCCGCTCAGCCCGAGCGTCCCGGTCCCGGCGATCGTGCGGATCGTGCCGGTCGCGTCGACCTCGCGGACCCGCTCGTTGGTCGAGTCGGCGATCGCGATCGCGCCGTCGGCGCGGACGGCGACGCCCTCGGGCCCGTTGAGCGTCGCGGCGGTCGCCGGACCGCCGTCGCCGGAGAAGCCGGCCGTGCCGTTGCCGGCGACGGTCGTGATCACGCCGTTGGCGTCGACGCGGCGGATGCGGTTGTTGCCGGTGTCGGCGATCAGGTAGCCGCCGCCCGTCAGCGGCACGACGCGCGCCGGCGCGCTCAGCGTCGCTCTGACGGCGGCGCCGCCGTCGCCGATCCCTATGCCTGCGGGGCCGCCGCCGGCGACGGTGTCGATGACCCCCGTCGCCGCGTCGACCCGGCGGATGCGGTTGTTGCCCGTGTCGGCGATCAGGTAGCTGCCGTCCGGGAGCACGGCGACGCCGCCCGGCTGGTTGAGGAGCGAGGCGGTCGCGGCGATCGTGTCGCCGTAGAAGCCGGCGACGCTGCCGCCCGCGACCGTGCTGATGGTCCCCGCCGCGCTGACGCGGCGGATGCGGTTGTTGCCCGTGTCGGCGATCAGGAAGCCGCCGTCGGGCGTCGGCGAGACGCCGCGCGGCTGGTTGAGCCGGACGGTCGCGCCGGTCGCCGGCCCGCCGTCGCCGGCCCACGGCTCGGTCGTGCCGCAGCACGGCCCCGCGCCCGCGACCGTCCCGATGATCCCGGCCTCGTTGACGCGGCGGATGCGGCTGTTGGAGGTGTCGGCGATCAGCCACGACTCGCCGACCGGCGCGACGTCGGAGGGCGAGGTCAGCAGCGCGTTGACCGCGAGGCCAGCGTCTCCGCCGAAGCCGCCTGAGCCGCTGCCGGCGACCGTGTCGATCCGGTCGACCGCATGGGCCGTCGCAGCCGCGAAGATCGGCAGCAGGACCGTGAGCGATGCCAGCAGCGTGCGTCTCATGAACCGGATGGTGGCGCACCGTGCGCCGCACCACTGTCGCAGACAGCACCACAGTTGTGTCGAATGCGCGACACTGGGCCGATGACCGGCCGATCCCTGCGCGCGCTGCTCGTCGGGATCGTCGCCGCCGTCGCGGCGGTCCTGCTGGCCGGCACCGCCCCGCTGGAGCGCGCCGAGCTGGCCGCGATCGACGCCCGCTTCGACGTCCGCGGCTCGCAGGGGCCGCCGCCGGACGTGGTCGTCGTCGGGATCGGCGAACGGACCTTCCAGGAGCTCGGGATGCAGTGGCCGTTCCCCCGCTCCGTCCACGCCGAGGCGATCGACGCGCTGCTCGCCGCCGGCGCGAGAGCCGTCGCCTACGACGTGCAGTTCTCCGAGCCGTCCGGCAGCCCCGCCGACGACCGCGCGTTGGTGCGGGCGGCGCGCGATCCGCGCGTGGTGATGGGCAGCTCGGAGCTGCAGGGCCCGGGCAGGCCGTACGTGCTCCCCGGCCTGACGCGCGACGGTGCCCGCGCCGGGTACGCGCTCTTCCCGATCGACCGCGACGGGACGATGCGCGAGCTGGAGGCGACGGTCCTCGGCGTCCCCCACCTCTCCGTGCTGGCGGCCGGCGGCGACCCCGGCGCACCGACCCGCCCGATCGCCTTCCACGGTCCGTCGGGAACGGTCGAGACGCTCGACTTCGAGGACGTGGTGAACGGCAGGCTGGACGGGGACGACGTGCGCGGCAAGGTCGTCGTCGTCGGCGCGACCGCCGAGAACCTCCAGGACGTGCACGCCGTCCCGGTCGGCGGCGTCATGCCCGGCGCCGAGATCCACGCCAACGCGATCCAGACGGTCCTCGACGGCTACCCGCTGCGCGACGCCTCCGGAGCCGTCGCGCTGCTGGTCGTGCTCGCCGCCGCCCTGCTCGCGCCGCTGGCGACGATCCCGGCCGGGCCGCCGGGCATCGTGCTCGGTCGCACGCTCGTCGCGAGCCTGCTGGGCGTCGTCGCGCTGCTCGTCGGCGCCCAGCTCGCCTTCGACGCGGGGACGATCGTCCCGCTCGCCGACCCGCTGCTGGCGCTCCTGCTCGGCACCGCCGGCGCCGTCGGGCTCGTCTACGTCGTCGAGGTCCGCGCCCGCCGCCGACTCCGCGCCGTCTTCGAGCAGTTCGTCGCCCCCGCCGTCGCCACCGAGCTGCTCGACCGCGACGTGCGCCGCCGCACGCAGCGCTCCGGCCGCTGGCCCTTCCACGGCGCGCGCGACGCCGAGTCACCGGACGGCATCGCCGGCGCAGGTTCCGACGACCTCCCGCTTCCCAGCCGCCGCGCCGACGCGACGGTGCTGTTCTGCGACCTGCGCGGCTTCACGACGCTGTCGGAACGGCTCGACGCCGAGCAGGTGATCGCGCTGCTGAACCGCTATCTGGAGGCCGTCTCAAGCGCCGTGCTCGACCGCGGCGGCACGGTCGTCTCCTACCAGGGCGACGGCATGATGGCCGTCTTCGGCGCCCCGCTCCCCCAGCCCGACCACGCCGCCCGCGCGCTGGCCGCCGGCCGCGCGATCGTCGAGGAGCAGCTCCCGGCCTTCAACGCCTGGCTGCTGGAGCAGCGCCTCGCCGACGCCCCGCTGGAGGCGTGCGTCGGGATCAACAGCGGCACCGTCATGGCCGGCGTCCTCGGCTCCAGACGACGGATCGAGTACGCCGCCGTCGGCGACGCCACCAACGTCGCCGCCCGCCTCCAGACCCTCGGCCGCGATCACGACGCCCGCCTCTTCGTCTCCGGCACCACCGTCGCCGCCCTCACGGCGGCCGACGCCACCTCACCCGCCGGTCCTGCCGCGCCCGATGCATCGCCGCCCGCCGGTCCTGCCGCCGGCTCGCCCGTCCCGGGCGAAGGGCTGCTCGGCCTCCGCCACCTCGGCCCCGTGACGCTGAAGGGCCGCAGAGACCCGGTCGACGTCTGGTGCGGCGGCTGACGGCCGCTGGCGCGCCGCCGAAACGGCGAAAGCCCCGCATGTGCGGGGCTTTCGTGGAGCTGCGGGACAGGGATTCGAACCCCGATTACTCGGTCCAGAGCCGAGTGTCTTGCCATTAGACGATCCCGCAAGGCGGCTTGGACGCATCAGGATAGACGCTTCGCCCGCGACGCGCCGCGCGACCCCCATCCGTGCCAACACACCCGCTGTAGACATGCGGTTTCGCCGCGTTACGATGGTTTGGTCAGTGCGATCGCGCCTCGATGGCGCACCTCCTGAAAGTCCGGTGTTGCAGCCTGGGCTTTTGTTTCGAGAGCCCGGGGCTGTGATCCCCGGGCTCTCGTCGTTCCTGAGGCAGCGCGGCCCGGTGCCGCTGTGATCGACGCCGGGCCCGGCGCTAGCGGCGGCTCACTCGATCGAGGAACCACAGCAGCACCAACGTCATTGCGATCACTTCGATGGCGTTCACCTCCTTTCTCAGGGCTCGCGCCCCGGCCGCGGGGTCGATCCCCGCGGCAGTTCTGGAGGTGAACGCGCATCTCGCACTGACGCGAACACACGCTCGCACGCGCGTTCTGGCGCGTCTACAGCCGCTGTGTTGTCAGCTGCGGAGGGACTGCGCAGGGGTGCGCAGTCAGGGGGCGGGCAGCTCGAACTGGCGGTCGCCGAGCGAGGCGACGAGGGGGTCGCCAGCGCGAGCGGTGAGCTGGAGCGGGCGGTCCGGGTCGTCGGTGAGGAAGGTGGCGCTGAGGACGCTGCGGCCCGGGAACGAGCCCGTCAGCTGCACCAGCGCACCGGCAAGCAGCGCGACCGGTCCCTCACCGGCACCGATGCCGGGATCCCCCGCCACACCGTCACCGGCGACCGCGCCGAGCCCGAGATCGGCCGCGCCTGCGTCGCGCGCAGCCGCCATCTCCAGCTCCGTCAGCAGTGCCGCGACCGTGAACGGCCCGAGCGGGCGGATCGGCGGGAGCGGCAGCGGCTCGGCGGCCAGTCTGGCCGGCTCCAGCTCGACAAGCTGCTCGCCTTCGGCCAGCGTCACGAGGCCCTCCTGCGGGCAGTCGACGACGAACGGCTGGCCGCCGTCGCCGCGGTCGAGCAGCAGCATCGCCGCCTCGGCGCCGGCCAGCCGCGTGAAGGCGCGCAGCGTCACCGCGAGCGTCGCGATCCGCTCGCGCGTCTCCTCGGCCGGCGTCATCGCGTCGCCGCCGTCCGAGCAGCGCCGCGCGGAGACCTCGTCGGAGCCGAGC